>JAJDAS010000410.1 GCA_029261755.1 Nitrospinia bacterium | reverse complement strand
AGGATTGGCTGTTCAATTGGCATGTTCACATTTTTTGAAAAAAATTCTTCTCTGATAAATGGAAAATAAAATGGCGCAATTACAGCAAGGAAACCCAGCAAAAGACAAAAGGTATAAATAGTAATACGCCAGTAATTTTTTTGGGGAACGGTTATGAATAAATATATCAAATAGCAAAAGACAAAATAAGCAAGGTAAACAGTATAATAAGCATTGTCAAGAGCAGTAATGATTAGAGCAACCGTGGCCCATAACAGATATTTCTTCTCCATTTCATCTATTGCCCTGGTGAAGAAATAGACAAAAAAAGGCAACCAATGTATTGCAACAAGGGTAAGGTGTTCAAAAGAATGAGCAAAATGATATGAGGAAAAGGTATAAACAATGCCTGATAAAAAACTAATAGTTGTATCCCGGATCAAATAATTTAGGAGAAGGAATACAGCAAACCCGGATAAAATAAAGGAAAGAAACCAAAGGCTATTATAAAAATAAATTAAAGACAAATTAAATACTTTACCACTTATATATAACGGCAAAAAAAACTGTCCAGAAGGAACAAAAAAAGCTATTTGTTTAATTCCTACTGGAAAATAAAGATGGTCGTCGATATTTAAAAATGAGGAAGCTCCATTTTCCGTTAACATCCATAAATACCATAATACCCCCCAAGGATCTCCATCCCCCTCTACCCACCCTGGTATTTGCGGGTATAAAGGAATTTTGCTTGAGAATGAAAACAACAAAGGATACGTAAAAAATGACGTAGCAAGTGAGAAAAGAAGAATAATTATTATATTTTTTTTCATTGCTGTCCAGTTAACAAAAAATAAATAGACCTGGCTCTTCTAAGTTGATGCAATAAAGTATTTCACAACTTATTGAGTAGGTAAAGGCAAGAAGAAAAGGAGAAAAGCACCAAGTTAATTCAACATAGTAGAGTTAGTGTTGAAATAATAATATGGAATAAAGGTTTTTTAAAACCATTTTGAAAAGTCTAAAGATAATTCTTGGAGATCGGATACTAATGGCAGTTCGAAAAATATAATTTGGCCTCATGTAAAATTTCCAAAAAGCATAACGCTGCAATTTTCTTATTTCTTGATAAGTCAGATGGGGATTGTTAAAGCGATAATCATAACTAGATTTATCTGTATTTTTCAGGAGCAAATTATTTTCTTTTGCGTCTGTGAAAAACTTCGTTTCAGGTAATGGTGTCGCTAAATAAAAGTCAGAGATATCTCCATCAAGTTTTAGAGCAAAATCAATTGTTTTTTTTATCATTCCCCTGGTCTCCCAGGGAAAACCAATCATATAGTATAGATAGGTCCTTATTTTTGTTTTTTTTAATATTTTAACAGCTTCCACCGCCTGGGCAAGGTTAAAGCATTTATTAGTTTTATCAAGGGACTCCTGATTCCCGGACTCAATTCCTAAGTTGATGGCGAAACAACCTGCTTCCTCCATTTTGCAAGCTATCTCGTAATTCAACAAATCAACCCTGGAACTGCAAGACCATTTAACCTTAAGCCCCCTATTAATTATTTCATTACAAACTTCAAAGGTCCACTTCTTATCCAATGAAAAAACTTCTGATCCCATTAAAACATTTGTAATTCCGAATTTCTTTTCGCATTCTTCTATCTCATCGACAATGAGCTTTGGAGAGCGAGTTATAAATTTGTTGCCAGTGTTAATGTGAACTGGGCAAAAAGTACATCGAAAAGGACATCCTTTTGTGGTAAGAATAATGGCAAAAGGTTCCATGGTATCTGGCCTCAAATATAATTCATTCTTCAACAAACCACGGGCCAGAAAAGGAAGGGTATCTAATTTATTTTCAAAACCAGCAGGCGGTGTTTTTATGATATTATTGTTTTCTTTATAGGCTATGCCATTTATTTTATTTAAATTATCACGTGAAAGAACCGAAAGAAGAGACCAGTCAATTTCCCTTGTAAGAAAAATGTCTAATTCCTTATATTTCTCCAGGGTTTCAATTTCCTTGCTAAACGGGCTCCCTTTTAGAATGGTCAGGACACTATTATTATAGCTTTTGGCCATCAGACAGGCATAAATATCTTTTTCTATTGTTTTTTTTACTGTGCTGACAAATAAAATATCAGGATTAAAAGCCTGCAATTCTTTTTTAAGGTCTTTCCATCCTTTATTTTCTGATGGGCAGTCAATAATTTTACATTCATAAGAGGCTGTTATAAGTATTGCTGCCGCTTGAGCAAGCCTAGTAGGCGGGCGATTTACGCTCCAAATAGTACTATTAGGAGGGGATTCACATCTATCTTCCCTCATCCACTTTCCAGTGGGAGGGACTATTAACAAGACTTTTTTCATATGGCTGACTCTTGACTTTTTAGGATGAAGCTTAAAGTGGTGTTGTCCTTTATCAACCAAAAAACATTTTAGTTAATGTGTATGTTCATGGTTAATTGGACTAACCAAGTTCACGATAAAGCTAAATATTATAGTATTTTGCGCGTATTCAAAAAACCCGCGTGCTGCTCCATGTAGCTTTCTTTCGCCTCGACAAACTCCACAATTCCACGGCATAATCTCAAGGAATCATAAGGTAAGGGTATGTGCAAGTTAGGCTATAATCTTGGGACCCTATTGGTTAAAGGCAAGGAATTTAAATCTTGTATGACTTTTAAGGGTATCTCACGCTTTTTTTTTCCGTATTCTTTATAAACAGCCCATTGATATCCAGTGGAGAAGAATTATCACTTTCTAATGCGCTAACTAGTTCAAGGATTAATAAGTAAAACTTTCCACCTTTATAAGGCCCCTTGGTGTTAAACAACCTGAATAGAAAAAATATCACGTCATCAGTTTGACTTTAGCAGGCAGTCCTTCAACTACGCAGGATGAAAACGTTTTTTGTAACTCAAATCCCTGATAGAAGGTCGAAAACGAGGGGATTATTTTAATGAAACCTGGTCGTATTGAAGGCCTTTGGGAAGCGAAAAAATGGGAAAGTAAATATCGGTTTTTATTAACTTATCTCTTCTATTTTCCGATCAAGGTAAAGTGGATAGTTACCCAACTGCCATCTACGATTCACATATTAGGAAAATAACTGCAAAGAGGTCTAAAAAGGCAATTTTATTTCATGGCGTAGCATACATTATAGTTGCTATATCCAATTTTTTGAAACTTGATATTACCAAATCCAGCCCTTCTCAACAGCTTTCTAAAATCTTCATAACTTCGTCTCTTCCCACCAAGAAGAGCTAGGCAAAAGGCGGAAAATAATGCTCCCGGATCAGCAAATTCATCATAATGGTCATCATTCATTGTTTCCAATATTATAACTTCTCCACCATCCATTAATGCCCTTTTGGCGTTTTCTAATAACCTCAAGGACCGATGGTCATCCCAGTCATTAATTATTCTACAAAAAACAACATAATCAACTTCGCTAACAGGTATATCCTCTTTAAAAAAATCCCTGCGGTGCAGCTTTATTCTATGAGACAAGCCCTGCTTTTCAATTTCCTCCTCCGTTTTATTCAATACAGAGGGTAGGTCAACAATATGATACAGGATTTTCGAAAATTTGCCGCAGATTTTTTTTGCAAGCCCGCCGTACCCGCCGCCAAACTCAAGTACTTCCGCCTTTTTTGTTTCCTCGAAGGGCAAATTGACAATAAACTTATCGCCTAATACATCCATGGAGCCATCCATTTGCGTGGAATAATTCTCGGTGTTATTAGGGGAAATATTCTCAACATCATCTTCCGTAATATAATTCCACACCCCATTGAATTTTGATTTTTTAAAGTCACCTGTCTTTAAAACTTCATCTAAATTACCCAGACAGTCATAATAGGGAAGCATTTCAATAACCCATGATTTTACTCCCTCGTAATTATGGTCCATCAGTTCGGAGGTTGTTGGAGTCAGGAAAACTTTCCCATCTCTCAAACTCAACAGTTGAAGGGAAATCAAATAGTTGACATATAACCTGGAGATTTCTCCTTCCTTAATATGAAGTTTGGCAAACAGTTCATCCAGGGCTATCCCTTCTGGACCAACAATTTTAAAAAAATCGTTTGCAATGGCGTGCATACAAACCCTAGCTGCTGAAAATCCTTTAACGATATCAATTATTCTATTCATAATCCCGTTTTAAAATTTCCCTTATGATGTATTTGGGTTTTCTCTGTGATACCACAAAGACCCTTGTAACATATTCACCTATTATACAAAGTATCGAAACAATAACAAACATAGAAAAAAGCACAAATATCAAAATGGAGGTGGGAGTAACGACCTTCAGAATTTGCAATGGACTGACAAGCCAATAAAATAAAATACGTAGAATAATCAGGCAACCAAAAATCAGACTAAAAAAGCTTATCATTTGAAAAGGCCTCTGCGAAAGAACAACCATATTGTCGATGTTAAATTCCATGAGCCTCTTAAATTTCCACCCTGATTTCCCATATTTACGTTTATGATGTTGAATAGGCACCTCCTGACATTTTTTTGCATGAGAGATAATGTGCATCTGGTTCAAGATATTAAATGCGTTCATATTGAACGCTCGGATCAACTTACCATTAATTATTTTAAAAGTACATCCAAAATCAGAGAACTTGCTGGAAGAAGCCTTTCGCATAATAACATTAGCCAATTTGGAAGGGATGATCCTATGAATTGAGTCTTGCCTGTTTTTTCTAACGCCCCCTACAATATCGTATCCCTTGTCAAACTCATTCATAAGAAGAGGAAGGTCCTCCGGGGATATTTGGAGGTCGCTATCCATAAAGATAAAATTTTTTCCCTTCGCGAATGAGATGCCAGCGGTTGTCGCCTCAGCTTGGCCAGAGTTTTTGAACAGCTCAATCACCACGGAAACATTTTTATCCTTGTGATAGATCTCCTTCAGTTTTTCATAAGTGGTGTCCGCGCTTCCATCATCAACAAAAATGATTTCGTACGTCCTGTCCAGATTGTTGAGGCTCTTTGAGAGGCGTTGGTGAAATTCCATGATGCTGAGTTCTTCATTAAAACAACTCACCACAACGGAAAACTCCGGGGAGTTTTGCGCAGCTTTTTCAGGAATATTTGGTTTACCCATTTTTTACTTTTTTTGATTTAATTTGAGCCGGGATTCCAACGGCCACGGAGTTTGATGGTAAATCTTTAAGGACCACGGCGTTTGAACCAATGTCTACGTTATCTCCCACTTTAATCCCCCCTAAAACCCTTCCACCGGCATACACAATCACATTGTCCCCTATCACTGGATAGTCCTCTATCTTATGAAACCCTTGGTGCCCCACAGTGGCATTTTGAAAAATGGTGAAGCGTTTCCCTATTTTGGCCCCCCTGGCAATGGTGACTCCATTTGCATGGGGAAGGAGCATGCCTTCTCCAATTTGAGTGTTGAAATCAATTTCCGCACCGGTAAAAAACTGATTGATTCTCATTATCAGCCAAGGAAAATAAATTAGCCCTTTTTGGTGAAAAAAGAAGGACAATCTGAACAAGAATACAGCCTGAAATCCGGGTTTTAACAGGAAGGACTCCAGCGCAACCCTATTCATGCTGACTTTCCGCCTCTTATGGGTGACAAACTCGGAATATCTTGCCAGGTCTGCCTTTATAAGGGATAATAAGGAAGGTAGATTCACTTAATCTTTTCCAGGCATAAAAGAATATGTCATTTCAGCCTTAAATTTTCAAGGCCGGATTCCCAAAGACCGACGAGTTTTCCTTCACATTTCTAATCACAACGCTCCCAATTCCTACCTTTGAATTATCGCCAATCTTTAGATTGGGATGAACAACCGCGTTGGATCCAATAAGCGCCTTGCCTCCAACTTCACAATTTCCGCCTATTTCCACCTGGGCCATTATAGAAGAAAAAGAACCCACTTTGGAGTCATGCCCTATTTGGCTCCCGCAATTGATGGTGGCGCATATCCCAATTTTGACGTTAGTGGTGATGATGCAGTTGGGGCAAATGATGGCTCCTTCTCCAATTTCATTAAATTTCCCCATGCTTACATTCGGTGCCACAAAGGTATAAAATTTAACTCTGCCATTTAGCTCTTCATAAATTTTTTCCTTGCAGTATGGATCGCTAATCCCCAAAAGACACAGATCATCCTTATCATATTCAAAGTCTCTCCAACTTCCCAAGACTTCATAATCTGTTGGAAAGTCGGGCAGTGGGGCATTCTCTTGGAACTCATGTAAAAACCCCTTGAGTTCCCAATCCCTCTCATCTTTGGGAATCATATCCAGCCAGCTTTCCATCTCTCTGGCAAAGTTGCTGGCACCTATAATAAACAGTTTTTTTTTAGGGGGAATCCCCATTTGTCACCTATCTTTACTATTAAGAGACTGTTTAATCAAATTAAGCAAATCTCCCAGGGTCTGGCATTCTTCAAAGTTTGCCCGAGATATGGTAATGTCATATTCCTCATTGATCATTGCCATCAAGGAAAGCAAGGCTAGGGAGTCCCATTCAGGGTATAGACGAAACTCATCTTCCATTTTAACAGATTCTCTATTAAATGTTTCCTCCAAATTCTCAAGAAATGTTTCCTCCATTCTTATTTCCGGCTCCTTTACCTTCTCAATGAATAGCCACCATCCAGAATTAAATTCCCTCCCGTCATCCATTTCGAAGCTTCTGATAAAAGGAAGACACAGGCATTAGCCACGTCATCAGGTGACCCCAGGCCAAGGGGGTGGGCTTCAAGGACGGATTTTTTGGATTCTTCCCCAATAATCTCAAAAAACTCTCTTGACATTTCTGTTTCAACCATAGCGGGTAGAATGCAATTGACCCTGATTTTTTGGGGAATAAGTTCCTGGGCAATGGCTTTAGCCCCGGAGATCAAGGCTCCCTTGCTACTGGCATACCCTATTCTACCTGGTTGGCCCAAGAGGGCCAAAATAGAAGCCATGAGGACAAAGCTTCCTCCCCCTGGATGGATATATTTTTTCTTTGAAATAATTTTTGCAAATTCAAAACCCGCGATCACGTTCACGTTAAACAATTTTTCATAATGAGAAGGTTTCATGTTCTTTAACGGCAGGACCATGTCCAAACCGGCGGAATGCACGAACCCCGATATCTTTCCAATTCTTTCCACGGAGTCCTTTATAATTGCTTCAATGCAGTCATATTCAGTGATGTCTTGAGAATATTTTAAATGCTTTCCGCTTTCCAACCGGGAAAATGTTTCTTCTAGTTTTTCCTCATTTCTGGCCAGGAGAATAATATTCGCTCCCAAGTTACTCATGGTAATGGCGCATTGCCTTCCAATTCCGGAAGATCCTCCTGTCACCAGGATATTTTTATTCTCTAAGGAAAAAGGGTTGTCCATAAATCAGTATTCCACAATCTCGGAAACGTGGCAATCAGTAAGCGTCAATAGCGCTGTTCCCCATGAAAGTCCTCCACCGAAGCCGGAAAGGATCACTTTTTTGGTCCTGTTCTTAAGTTGGTTTTTCAGTTCCGAGCCAATGGTCAGCGGAATGGAAACGGCACTGGTGTTTCCATAGTTTTGCAGGGAATAGGGGACCTTCTCCCTGGGGAACTGAAGTTTTTTGGCTAAAAAGTCGGTCATATATTTATTGGCCTGGTGAAAAATAAGATAGTCCACTTCCGTTATGTCTTGTTCCGCGTATTTCAGGGTTTTTTTTATATCATCAGGCACTTCCCTCATGGAGAAATTAAAGACCTCCATCCCATCCATGAACAGGTTCTCATCGGATCGTAGGCTTCCATCAGGAAAGGTTTTTTTTTTTACGGTTTCTTCAGAACTCAGGCTTCGATATCCTCCGGCGGGAACCTTTAAAATCCAATCTCCGGATCCATCAGAGTTTAAGGAAAAAAAGGAGGCAGGGAATTTTTCATTTTTTTCTATAAGGGTTGCCGTTCCGCCATCCCCAAAGAGGAGAGAGGTTGCCCGATCTTCCATGGACAATATTTTTGAAAGGGTTTCTCCAACCAACAGCAAGACTCGATTGATTCCCTCCTGAGTGGCGTAAGAAAAGGCCGTGGATAATCCATAAACATATCCCGAACATGCCAGGTTGATATCAAAAGCCGCTGTTGTTTTTGGCAGACCAAGTCTATTTTGTAATATGGGAGCCGTTGCGGGTTGATGATAATCGGGAGTTTGACTAAGAAAAATGAGGAGGTCAACACTGTTTTTTTTTAACCCAAGGTCCTCCATGAGCCTGAGGGCCGCCTCATAACAAAGATCAGAGGCGCAAGTATTGTCATCTGCAAACCTCCTTTCATAAATGCCGGTGGTTTTCATGGCATTTTCCACCTCTTTATCGGTCATCAAACCCGATCGGTTTTTGTTCTTAATTACATGTTTTGGGACACAAGCGGATATGGCGGAAATTCCAACTCCCCTGAAGTTCAGCAATGACATTTGAGGGACCTTTTAAAGCGTTGTGAAACCATCCGCCCAGGGGTGATTTCTATATGAGCCGGAACTTTAAAGCTCTCCAAACGATCCTTACAAAAATTGCGGATCCTCTTTTTGACGGAGGAGAGAGCTTCATCCCTTTCCAGGCTAACCTTCGCGCCAACCACATTTCCCATTATGGGGTTGGCTTGAGCAAAAACCGTCACATCAGCAATATTATAAATTTCCAATAGAATAGACTCCACTTCGGCAGGGTAGAGTTTCCTCCCTCCCACGTTGATCAGTTCGCTTTTTCTTCCAAGAATCCTAAGCCATTCGCCGTCAACTTCAACCTGGTCTCCCGTATCAATCCATCCACCTTCCGAAACAGGGTCCTTTTCACGATTCAAATACCCTACCATGGACATCTGAGTTTTTACGAACAGCCGGGAATCAACTATTTTATAATCGCAATTACTCTTATCCAACTTGATCCAAAAAGGGTCTTCCCCCTTACTTTGAGATATGGGGCTACCAAATTCCGTGGCGCCATATTTTTGAATAATTTTAATATTCTGAAACACCTCTTTCATTTTCCGCAAGGTTGATTCCGGCATTCTCTCGGCTCCGAAGGTAATAAACTTTAAAGACCCTAGATTATACCGGGCGCAATCTTCAGTAAGAAGCATGAAATTAATGAAGCTAGGGGAGGTGGGTAATACTTCAACCTTAAGCTCTTCAATAAGTTTCAAGATATGACCAGGTTCTCGCTTTTCAGGGATAACCAACGTGCCCCCGGCAAAGATGGTATAGAAAAGCGTATCCAATCCCGCTATGTGATCAAAGAGAAAAAACAACAAGGTGGCCAGGCTTTTTTGGGCGTGAATATACTTCTTAAATATCCTGTCAAAATCATGAAGTATGGCCTTGGGCTTACCCGTGGAGCCAGAGCTGAAGAGAATAAGACCTGGTTTTCCAAGCTTGAGAAAATCCATGAGCAAGGGGCATTTCTCATAATTTTTTAAGCCTTCAGCTTGGGCATCTCTTCCATTGTTGAGCCTGATTTCCCAGTCCGCCCCAACGATATTTCGTATCTCCTCATCTGATAAAGCCCTATCCACTAGGGGAACGATGGTATTTTTATTTTTACACAAGGAAATAAAGAGGGATATGGACTCGAAGCTATAATCGGAAAATAATAGGACGGTGGCCCCTGGTTTAATTTTATTATCCAGCAGGAATTCATCGTAAACCTGAACGCGATTCAATAAATCATGGTAGGAATAACTTTTTCCCAGGAAAATAATCGCAATTTTTTTATCGTAGGAATGTTTTTTTATTTTTTCTTCTAATAACTTGATCAATGCGATATTCCACCCAAATAAACTATTTGAGCTGTAATAAAATTGCTTTCATCCCGGATAAAAAAATCAACCACATTGGATATATCGGAAAACTCTCCATATCTTTTGATGACCTGCAAGTCAAGCAATCTCTCCATTTTTTCCTTAGGAACATTTTTTATTAAGTCCGTATATACCGGTGTTGGGCCCAAGGCATTGCAGGTTATATTGAATTCCGCTAATTCCCTGGCCAGCACCCTGGTAAGGCTTTCAATAGCCGCCTTGGATGCGGCATAAATGGCCTCTCCTTCCAAATTAAGCGGGGTTGCCACGGTGGCGAAGTTTACAATTCTTCCAAACTTATTTTTTGCCATCACCTTTCCTACCTCTCGGCAAAAAAGAAAGGTCCCAAAGACATTGGTTTTAAAAATATTTTCAACAACGGAGAGCGGAGTTAGAAAGGAATGGTTCATCGTGGCTATACCTGCATTATTCAAAAGAAAATCAATCCGTCCATATTTTTTGACAATGGAACTCACCATACTCTTTACGGCCTTCTCATCTGAGACATCCAAACAAAAGTGTTCATAGTTCTTGTGGCTTAGATCAGCATCCGAGCGAGAACACCCAATGATAGTGAGCCCCTTATCCAAATAGTATTCCGTTAGATACCTCCCGATTCCCTTTCGAGTGCCTGTAATGAGTCCTACCCTATTCATCGTTTTTTTCCTCAAGCTTTTTATAAACAAAATCGGTCAGGGTTGAAATGGTACGAAATGGGCTTTTTGTCCTGGACATGGCCTCCTCGGAAGCCAGGGTGACCTCTAAATCCTCATCTAAAAGTCTGGATTCAATATCAATGATGATATTCACCAAACCCATGGAATCCAAAACCGACTCACTGGAAAATAAGGGGGTGCTTCCATTCAATTCTATCTCAATATCCTGAGACTCTAAATATTCTTTTAAGCATCCTATGATGATGTTTTGAATCTTATTCTTGTCCACGGCTATTATAAATTTCTTTGAGAATAAAAGATATTTGAGCGGGTATTTCCAGAACCAGGTTTCCATAAAGGGGGAACATCACACACTTTCAGAAACTCTATTGGCAGGTGCAAGAATGTAAAGTTATTTCTTCCCGAGCCCTTTTTGTTTTGCAGTACTAAAATAAAAGCTCAATGCGATTCTCCTTAGTC
>JAJDAS010000409.1 GCA_029261755.1 Nitrospinia bacterium | reverse complement strand
AGCTTTTTTTATTAGCTGGGTATAATATTTGGTAATAACTGGTCCATCCAATAAACGTTTCTCCTCGCCTACATTTACTCTTGTTGTTTGTCTCGAACCCATGCCCACTTTTTGCTTTTCTGTACATGTGCTCTGTTAATACGCTTGTATCTGTAGGACCGTCGTACTTGTAATGGTTATCATACAACCCACACCAATTTTCTTTGATTTTGAAACTGTAATCCAGAAATGTTTGCGTCACATTTTTTTCACGATCCTCACATAGCCCTCTTACCTTTACATCAAATTCCACATCCTGTCTGATAGGGTCCCGCCTGGGGGGACTTGCTTCTGTTACTAAAGCCGCAAAAAGTAATAGAATAACCAACAGAGATATTTTTTTCATTTTTTAACCTTTCTATTTATATTTGGCCGATTGTTCCGCCCTCTCTCTTCTTCTCAAGCTATGCATATTCTCTGCATCGGGAAATAAGTTCGGCGATGGATGAAATGGGTAGCGATTGCCTGCCCACAGTTAATGTATCAGATGCTGTGTTAGCCGTGGGATGGTTACCGGCTGCGGAGGCTCAGTTATCTCTTGTTGATATCGAACCTATCGCAGTATTTCCATACCCTCCATGGCTGTCCTTTGATGTAGTAGTCTTTGAGTATCGTTCTCCACGGGCCGCCATGCTTCCACTTCCCTTCAAGTGTATAGTAGTGACCATCCTGATTGTCCTTGTGAGTTACTGTGCACGCAGATGCACCTTTACTACTATCGCATTCTAAATTCCTATTATGATCGAAAATCAGTATTTTAGTGGTCTTGTAGGCAGCATTACATTGCATTCCCCTCCCATTGTTCGGAAAAAGGTACCCGGTGCTATTATCGTGGAGAACATCTTTGGGTCCGGGGTCGCTCCGCCTTGGAGATGCCCAACTATCCGTGACTGCAAACCCCACGATTATCACAACCATCACCATATACAAGAAAAATTCTTTTTGCATTTCATACCTCCCATTATTGGGCACTTCCAAAAACCCCCTTTACATCCCCCAAGTCCCATTTACTAAGGGGAATTAGCGATAGGTTGCTTTTAAAAAGTGAGTTTTTGGAAGTGCCCTATAGTTTGTTGGCTCAACGTGAATTGGACAAATCCGATTTATTTTAAGCGTGCTACCCTCTTTTGTTATTGTATTGAACTAAAAAATATTGGACAGAATAACATTTATTTGAATCCAAGTCTGTGATCTATATCACACTTTTGAAAAAAAAATACCTTACTTTTGACGTAACTGTTTAGCGTTTAAAGCAAAAAAAATACCATCCCCTTGTTTGGATCGCTGCTACATCCCCCTTTATCCCCCTTTTCTAAGGGGGAATTAAAATCACTCCCCCCTATCAAGGGGGGAGCTAGGGGGTGTCACAACGCCTGCACGGCAAATAATGTCGCTCTTAAGTAGTCTAAGCTGAATAGATACCTTATGACATTTCTAAAGCCTCCATTCACAAAAGGGCGTCTTCGTGAACGATGAGGGTTTTGCCTGTTTGGGCAACGTATCCCTGGTCCTTCATATTTTTCAGTGCCCTCGATACCGTTTCCCTGGTAAGTGCCAATGTGGACGAAATTTCTTGCACGGAAGGGAAGTTTTCGATCCTGACGCCTTGCTTTATTTGGCTACCGGACTTTTTTGCTGTTTCCAGGATGAAGGATGCAACTCGCCCTGTTGCGTCTAAAAAAGTTAAAGAGCCTACTTTTTTTGTAAGACCCCTCATTCTTTCACAAAAATTTTGGATGATTTTAATGGAAACTCCAGGGTGATTTTTCATGATTTCAAAAAGATCTTTACCCTGAATCACTATAAATTCACATTCTGTTTTTGTGGTTACGCTTGAAGATCTCGGCTCTCCGTCCAAAATAGCAATCTCGCCAAAAAAGTCCCCTTCTGAGAACTCAGAAAGAATGATCTCCTTGCCGTCCTCTGAAAATAAGACGAACTTTCCCACACCAGATACCGTAAGGAAAAAAGAATCCCCTGGTTCTCCTTCCTGAAGCACTACACTATTTTTAAGGTATTTTCTGTTTTTTGTAGAACCATGAATCAGGTCAAGCTCCTGATCGTCCAAACTTGAAAATAAATGAATCTTTTTGAGCATCTCTTTGGATTTCATAGCTTCACCTTTTATGAAATTGTCAATTTGCGATTACGCACTAATCAGAAGAGGGAACTCTCAACTTATAGAAGCCGGATATTTTACCCTAGCATGTAAATACAGTCAAAATTCAACAAAGTGAAATAAAAGATATTTATTAAACGAATGGCATATAGAAAGAGATGGGAAGACAGTGACAAATGGGTCAACACATTTTACTCTTTGCTTTTTCAGGTAAGAATCACAGCAAAAGAATCGGTAAGCGTTCACGGACAGTCAGGAGCTATCGGATTAGAAAGAACGTAGGGAATTCTAATCGTTTATTAATATCATTAAATTTTAGAATTTTCAGCAAGTCATCTGAATAGATCACCTGATATTTATTCGGATCATCGAGAAACCGATGAACATTTTCATCTATCGCTTTTCTATTATACATATAATATCCAAATTCCTGGTTATAGAACACGAACAAGTAGTTCTCATTTAAATTCAAGTTCTGCCAGATGATTTTTTTTTCTTCCGCCATCAACATGAATTGAAGACCAAAAAAAAATGGATATACTCTGACATTACTTTTATTATTTTTTGCTGTGCTATAAATTTTATTATAATTCATTTGTGGCAAACTCTCTGCAGTGCGGACATTCATAGCTATGATTAACGCAAATAGCAGGTAAAAAAGAGGGGGAATTTTTTTAAGGGAATGTAGAGTGCTAGAAACAATAATCAGAACTAGTGGAATAAAGAAAGTATAATATGCCATTCCGGCAACGGTAGCGCTGCCTTTATTATGATCCTTAATAATAATATCCGTGCTTGTTAATAAAATGTCAATAAAAAAAAAGACTATTAATAATACGATTAATTTCTTTTTTTTAATATCTGTAAAAAATAAATTGAAAATGAGTAGTAATATAAATATGAAATTTATGATTAATTTGCCGAATTGGTTATTAAGAATAATCCCGAGATATGACGGAATGATGTTATTTACGTTATACCACCAGTATATTTGGGGATATAAAATGTCTATTTGGGCTTTTATGCCGACAGATTCCGGGAATACGTAAAATATTAAATAAATTAAATATGAAGCGATTATAAATATAAATAATATATTAATGGAAACATAGCGCGACATTTGTTTGCGCTCTATTAATATATAAGCTGTTAAAGCGGAAATAGCAAAGATTGAATGGGCCGATGTCAGGCTTAAAAAAAATAAAGAAAAGACGTATGGAATAAATGATTTATTTAAATATTTTATACAAAGAATAAAAAATAAAGGGACTAATAGGTAGGGATGGCATTTAGTGGAATGATAAATAAGATAGGAATTAGTAAAAATAAGGATGTGGATCGCAACAGATTTCTTGCCGGTGATATCTTCTATTAAAGATATCATCAACCATATGAATGCTACTGTAAATAATGAATATACGATTTTTAAAATAAAAATATTGTCAAATAAAAGTAATGATGTATGATTAATAATATGTGCTAATGGGAAATGCCCTAAATAAAAAAACCCCATCCAATCCAAATACCAGGCTTCTCTAAGTATTATGTTTCCGTTGTCCAATCGAAGAGAATATAAAATAAATATAATAGAAAGTAATAATTTTATTAGGAACTCTTTGTTTTTTAAATATTCGTTAAATAAGATGTTTGGCATAATCCTTGTTTGAACTGATTTGTTTTGCTTCATATATTATTTCGGGTGGTATGCGACGACTTCATTCCAAAACGGTTTCTTCCCAAAGAACACATGGGTCATTTTTTTATACTGTATTTCGATAATATTAATGTAAATTTATGGCCCTTGATTTCACCAACTTCCTTCACCATTCCAATCCCCGGACATAACCATATCATGCTGTAATCATTGTTAGGTCTGGAATTAAGATAAAGGACAGACTCGCATGATTCATTCTGGCCGAATTTTACAACCTCTTTTACATTCATTGTTATAAATGCTTCATTATGAAACCCCTTTGATTTATCTCCCACTTTTGTAGGATATTTAAAAGCCAATACTTCTTCATCTCCAATAGTATAGGTTTGGGTGTTCATGGTCCCATCAGCGCCAACTAGATAAAGTCCTTTTGTTTCGTTCCGAATAAACAATTTATAGTTTTCGGACCATTCTAATTTTTGGGTGGAACTCGTTTTTATGTGCAAAGAATAATACAATTTGTTGTTGATGCTTTTTTTGTCGTTCACATGAAATTCATATGAGGGGCTGCTCCCATCCGGAGATAAATATAGCCAATTATTTCCAATCGATAAGGGTAAAATCTGTTTTTCGACCTCACTATTTACATTCAAAGGTACAATAGCAGTTATGCTGAATAGGACCATTGCCGCAATAAATAGCAAAACATATTTATTTTTTACTTTTTTTACCATAATCTATTTGAAAATTAATTTTTTCATACTTAAAAGGGTCAGAAAAAAAACGACAATTGAAAAATGCATAAAATAATAAAAATTGCATGAATAAATCATAAGCAAACTCATGATCCCGCCAAAAGTCATTCCTATCAAATCAAATAAAAATATTTGAAGCGTCTTATTTTCATAATTTATAAATAACTCTTTAAAAAAGATACCTGTCAGGAAAACTAATGGTATAATGAAGAAAATGTGAAGATAGGTCAAAATCGAAAAAATAAAAATTAGAATGATAAATTTGATATCAAACTTGTTATATTTTTCATGAATAAAATTTCCAATTATTGCAAAAGTGGTAAAAAACAAAAGACCTAAATAGTATGCGTCAAGAGGATTTCCGACAATAATTCTTAACTTGTATATAATCAAATACTCAATAAGGATAAAATTTAATCCAATTAAAAATGATTTGTAATATAAATCCAGGTCAGCCTTGTTTTTAAAAATATTTCTATAAATGACTATTATGAGCAGTAAAATAAAAATAATAAGCGCTATAATTTTAAATAGAAAGGTTTTTCCTGTGATGTAATATAATATTCCACCTAAGTACAGATTATTTATGTTAATGATTTCACTTTTCCGTGATGTGGGAATGCTATCGATAATTAATGTCTCTTTTGATATTAGGTCTTTTTCAAATTCTGATAGCAATTCAGGGAATTGTATTTTCTTCTTAAAACCTAGTAATAGAAACGATCTTTCATGATAATTTATATAACCCCTCACAATAAAATTAGCTTTTTGAAGGGTGTAAAAATAGTTATAGAACATGGAATTGTCACTATCATCGAATTGTATTATTTTTTTTATTGAGAAAATTCCTCCATCGTTTAGATGTTCATATATGGAACGAAAAGATTCGTAAGTATGTAATAATTGCGATGGTTCAAAAAGGTCTTTATAAAATCCTATAAATGATTCCGTATTAACAGACATGATTAGATTGAATTTTTCAGAACTATTTTCAATGAAATGCTTTCCATCACCGGAAACAGGAACCACAATTTCATTTTTATATAGATGATCATTGAATGCGGAATATTTCCCGGCAAGATCCTTTATTACATTAGGAATGATTTCTATTGCGTATATTTTTCTTGGAACATGCGGTAAAGCCATTGCGGCTTGAATTCCTCCACCACTACCGATAATCGCAAAATTCCCACCCTTTTCCACAAGATGCATCCCAAAATTTTCAAGAGATAAATACTCTTTTGGAAAATTTATCCCACCAGGATAAAACCAGTAGAGGTAACCATTATAGGCGCCAAAAATATATTTGCCGAATTGAACGAGTGTATAATGGCAATATTTATTCCAACCTTGACTAATAATTTTATAATTTTGTCTATAATTTTCAGGGTCAATATCAACCAGTTTTAAATTCACAAATATATTATTTTTATAATTATATTGATCCTTTTCGGATAAAAAGTAATGGATAATATCGTTTTCATAATGTCTGGCAATATTAAAAGGAATAATAAAAATGATACTTAATGAAATTATTATAAACAAGCGATGTTTATATAGTATAACCACGGATATGACAAAGCATATAAGGACAATTGTTCCAAGTATCCCTACATGCCTAAAAAGTAAAAAATCATAGAAAATACCCAACAAAATTCCAAGAAGATTTATTATATAAAAGATAGAAGGATGCTCGGAATTACTAATAAACAGTTTGAAAGCAATATATTCAATTCTACCCCAAAATAAATAAAATGGCGCAAGGATGACTATGTAAAGAAAAAAGAAAATGATAAATCTGGAAAAAGAAAAATTTAAATCGCCGCCCAAAACTTGGGTATTGCCTAATATTACGGTGAATAAGAAGGTTGTAAGGAGTATTACAGCACCTAATTGAAATATTAAAGTACGGGTATTGGATATATTTTTTTTTAAATATTGTGTTGATAACGCCCCTACGGATAATAATATAAATGAAATGAGAATAAAAAAAGGAATGACTAAAATTGTAAATGATAAAATTTTTAGAATTAAAAATGAAAAAATAATATTTATGGTTGTAGTACTAAGTAAGAATAATTGGGGAGGGATGGATTTACTCGTTATTTCAGATGAATTTAACATAGTGTAATTGACCGTCGTTTTTTAAAAGGAAATGTCCAATACTTAGTTGAAAATTGCTGGCTATATCGTTTGAAGAGGGGGTACTATCACAATTTAGGGTCTTCTTTTAATTTCATATTAGATTAGATGGAATCTTTAACAAATAAATCCTTTATGCCTATTAATGCTTGAGATACAGTTATTTTAACAGGATATAAAAATCGATAAATATAGGCTGCCCATAACCTTCTAACTATCTCATAAATACTGGTCAATGGAAGTCTGATCAAAAATAAAATCATTGGTTTTAACGTCGGATAGGCGACAATAATTGCAAAAAATTTGTGGAAATTATTCAATTTCAATCCACATTTATTTTCAATCACAGATACCTTGTGAAAATTACCATGAAAATTTAATGAGTGGCTATTATCAACTCCATCTTTGATATCTTGTTTTTTATTTGCCTTTACACCTAACTCTGTGCTTGGATATGGTTGAAATATAGAAACATAGGCATACGTTGGTTTGCACTTCTGATTTAAGTCTATTGTTTTATGGATATCTTCCAGGTTTTCTCCAGGTATGCCTATCATATTTTCAGTTAAAAAATTTATTTTAAAATCATTTAACAAATTTGAAGTATTTATAATGCTATCAATGGACATATTTCTCTTAAGAGTGTTATTTCTTATATGATCACTTCCCGACTCGATTGCAAATATAACGGTCTCGCATCCGGCGTTTTTTAAGTTTTTTACTAATTTTTCATTAACTAAATTTGCTCTAATATTGCATGTAAAAGGTAATTTTACTTTTAGACTATACTTTTGGGTGAATTCTTCAACCCACTCGTGGTCTAGGTTGAACGTATCATCAACAAACTGAATCCATTGAGTTGGGTATGTATCCATTACTTCCAATATTTCCTCTATCACATTATCAACAGATCTTCTTCTTAATATATTTTCATGATTATACAATTTATTGTATTTAACATTAAAACAATAGGAACATTTAAAAGGACATCCTCTGGATGCAATAAAGGTTTTTTTAGGACTGCTTGCCATTTCTTTATATTTATTAAATAATATGGTCCTTTCTGGATAAGGGATGGTATCTAAATCAGGTATCAAAGGCCTTACGGAATTCTTGAATATTTTATCTTCTTTTTTTACCCACCAGTTTTTTATTTCTGTAATATCTTTTCCCTGTTCAAGCGCTTCCAACATATCCAACAAGGCATATTCCCCTTCCCCTCTGCAAATTGCATCGACGCCTTCTTCTTTAATTACATCTGGAAAAAATGTTGGATGAGGTCCGCCAAATACTGAAAAAACCTTAAACCTTTTTTTTATTTGCATGTTTAATTTTAAATATTCATGAATATCCTCCGATGCAGAGGAATATGCGAGTAGTGTCGGCTTATTCCTCTTAATTCCTTGCTCAACTGCTTGATATGTAGCTTCACATATTTCTACCTGGTAGCCTTTTGTTTTCAAAATGCTACTCATGCTTAAAATACCAACGGGAACATATCCAGACAAATGAGAATATTTTTGGGGAAAATTTGAAACAAACAATATATTCATTAAACAATCCTTAAGTAGTAACCATTCATGTATTATTTAACATGAACAGAAATTAATGTCGCGCTAAATGGAAAGCGGCCATTAAACAAACGATCCAGCATACAATCAATTTTAAAAAAATATGAATGATACATGTTCCATGGTGTATCGATTCCCTTAAATTCAACCTTTCCCCCGATATTCCATCCCAAATATTTAATAAAGCTTAATTGGTAATAATGACTCAGCGCAAATGGTTGAAATTTGTATCTTATATCACTTACATCATATCTTCGATAATGATTATATAAATCGTCTATCCTGTTATAAATACGGCTTGAGGATGGCATAATGCTAATTAGTTGTCCGCCTTTTGGCAAGGCATTGTAAAGACCTTTAATTAAGTGAACATCATCCAATATATGTTCTAAAAAATTAATGCTAAAAACGGTATCAATATTATGAGTTTTTATAATTTCATATAAATCATTAATATTTTTATCAATGTCCAAACAGGTGAAACTGGTTTTTGTGTCTAAACTGTTTTTGAATCTTTTTTTTGATAAATTTATTTGTTCATTGTCTTTGTCAACACCGACTACATATTGTGCGCCCATTTCAATAAGTAATTTTGTAGACATGCCAAGTCCACTACCCATATCCAATATAACTTTTCCACTAACTAATTCTCGAATCTGTCCAATGAGATATCTATAATAACAATCCGATGACTCCATTACCTTTAAATCTTTTTTGATCAGTTCCTCACTTTTATTTAGCTTTTGACTGCTTGATTTGTGGGCATAAATCAGCATCTTCGTATACGGATTTAAGTAAAAGGAGATTTTTGAAAAAAGTTTAAATGAAGACAACTTGCCGAATGTTGATTCTCTTAAATCCGGAAACATTAGACCGATACGATCTATAAGATGATCAAGCCTAAATGTATGTCCGATTGATTCTAACTTTTCAATGTGAAAATTCATCCGACGCAAAAAAATATTGATATTTTTTCTATTAAAAAAATAAAGATGCTCACGAATACGCCGCAAATCCTCCAACCTTTTTCCCAAAAGGCGTGAAACAATACTACCTGAGTCTATGGTTGAAATTACTAAAAGTCCGCCAGGGACCAACGACTTAAACGCTTTATCAAGAACTTTTTGCGGGTTGTGGAAATGTTCAATTACATCCAGCATAACAATGCAATCATACACATCATCTTTTTCTATTGAGCATTTTTCATAATCATTTATTTCAATGCATAAGCTTTTATCAATGGAATATTCAGAAAAAATTGCCGAGTTGAAATCAATACCCTTTACAACAAAGCCAACCTGTTTTGCTACTTCAAGAAAGTATCCCGGACCACAGCCAACTTCTAAAAGTCTATAAGAACCATCTTTTGAGGGAATTCTATTGTGGATTAAGTAGTTTAAGCAGTTTTGGGCAATTTTTTTGAATTGCCGTTGTTTACTAAAACGTTCCGCCAGGTAATCTACATATCCAAATAAGTAATTATTATCGCCACTGTGGAAATTATGATTGCTGAAATAAGATTGGTTGTATATGTTTTTCAGGTCAGCATTTGTCGGTTGCGGATATAAGAATAAAAAACTACAGGAGGGGCATTCATAAATATTATGATTATTAAAATTATATTTACTTGTAACAACGCCTGTATATGAGCATAAAGAACATTGATAATTAGAAGGATTCGGCGCGAATTCCAATAAATTCTTGCATGACATGTCTCCCCTCCTTCCTCTTGACCCCTTTGTCGCAGAAATATTCTCTGTCATTTAGTATCCCATAAAACACATTATAGTTCGTAATAAGATGGCACATAGAGGAATACAGGTAGCATACTGAGTGCATCGCCATCTCCTTAAAGATTGTAATACCGCAACATCTCAATGAAAAGAATCGACCTTGTTCTTGTCATCTCCCTTCCTGAAATATTTCACCTCATTTGGAAAAACACTTTATATCCTAGCATTTTTATGCATTTAAATCTAACAAAAGATATTTCAATTTTTTTTTTAATGAGTGGTGGATTGTGACATACGAATTCGCAGCAATGCAGCATTAGAATCTATAGCGTAAATCACACTTTTGAACAAAAGAGAAGATCTCAAAAGGCAAATATAGTTGACATCAAAGTTGTTTTGCCATAATTTAGAGAAAAAAGGTAAGCATTCACGGGCTTAATGATTTAAAAAATACAAAATATTCGTTTGCAGCGTTGTTATAGCCTCCTAACCTCCTTCACAAAGGGGAAATTAAAACCGATCCAACTCCGGAGATAGGGGAACAAAACTAATTTTCCCCTATCAAAGGGGGGTAAAGGAAGGTTAAACAATGCCTGAACGGTAAATAAGTATATTTTTGAAAGAGCCCCATATACACATAGCCCTTATCCACAGGTGATAAAATTGTCAAACCAAGCCGTCAAAAATGTAGAAGCAGCAAACCTTCCAAAAGTAGAACTCCACAGACACCTTGAAGGTGCCCTTCGTTTATCCACTGTGGCGGAGGTGGTGAGGAATGAAGGGTTGGACCTTCCCACAAATGTGGAGGATTTGCGAAAACTAATTCAAGTAACCCCGGACCAGCCCCATTCTTTCAGCAACTTCTTATCTAAATTCCGATCTCTGAGGAAAATTTACCGATCAAGCAACATCATACAGCGTGTGGTGCGAGAAGCTATCCAAGATGCATCAAATGACCATATTCGTTATCTTGAGCTTCGATTTAGTCTTGCAGCGTTATCGGGAGAAAGAGATTTCCCCCTAGACGAAGTTGCGGATTGGGTCATAGAAGCAGCAACAAAAGAAGCGGAAGCAAAAGGTTTGAGGTTGAGACTGATCATGAGTGTGAACCGCCATGAACCACCGGAGATGGCGGAAAAAATAGCTCAGATGGCCGTTGACCGGAGAGAAAAAGGCATTGTGGGGTTAGGATTAGCAGGGAATGAAGCTGAATTCCCTGTAGATCCATTTCAAAAAATCTTTCTCAACGCTCAATCCGCAGGCTTAAAAACAACCATCCATGCAGGCGAGTGGGCCGGACCGGAGTCGGTGAGGCATGCTCTTCTAAAAATGAACGCAAATCGAATTGGCCATGGAATCCGCGTGTTGGAAAATGATGAAATTGTGGCAATAGCAAGAGAAAGAAAGACAGTGTTTGAAGTATGTATTTCAAGCAATGTGGACTCCGGCATCATCGACATGGTGAGCCATCACCCATTGCAGAGGATGATTCAGGAGGAATTGCAGGTAACCTTGAATACGGATGATCCCGGTATCTCCAACATCAAGCTGACGGATGAATACCTAATTGCACAAAGAGAATTAGGTCTTTCCCTTGATCAACTGAAAGGACTCATCATGGCTGCCGCGCGAGCGGCATTCCTGGAGCAGGAAGAACGAAAAATCCTGGAAGCGGAGCTTCGAGCGGAACTATTTTCATAAGCATTTGAACTTTCGAACAAACAAAATGCTGTCTAATTATTCCACCAGGTGTTAGTGTAATCCGATGCGCTGCCATACTGGTAACTTGCTCCGTCACTGCTTGTCAACGAAACGCCATTGAGGCTGATGGTCACAGTAATCTTCGTATTGTCCTTGGTGATGGGAATATTGATTACGTTGTTTATAAAATAAGTATAGCAAGGCTGGTTCTTCAGCTTTCTTTGCTCATTCGAAAACCTGTTATGTTTACAATGATCATTTTTAAATTGGTCCCTATCATGAAACATAGCGCTTATGAATATAGGCTTAGAAGTAAATGTTTTTTTGATAGTTTGGGTCGTCCTTCCGGGGACTTTATCCCAGAAGCTACCACGGGCTTCATCACATTCTTTGCACTTGATGGAGACACTCCAAGGTCCATGTGCTTGATTATCCACCACAAGGTTGACCTGGTAAGTGGTGGGTGTCGGAATGGCCCCCCCACCTCCCCCTCTCCGGGCTGAGGCCCAAGCATCCGTAACTGTTAATGTCATGGCCATAACGGCTACTACCGTATACAAGAAGAATTCTTTTCGCATTGCCATCTCCTTAAAAGATTTTCATGCCGTATCGTCTATATGAGAACTAACCGGCTTTTTATTTTCACCACCAAACCTTATATTTTATTTTGCATCGTGTCAAGTAAAATATAACATATTCTGAGATCTTTATGGATAAAAAATTTGTGCATAAATCGTAACATTTTAGCTTTTTGAAAATGATCTTTTGCTTTCTTCCGACTTTGAAAATTTCTACCTTTAGGCAAGGAGTTCTTAAAAACAGATCGAAAATGCCGGGAACGCGGGCGTCCCGCCCGCAAAATGCAGCCGAGACGGCTGCGCTCCCAGGGGGCAAAAGCCTTAACTTAATGGCAGTGGAGGCAGGGCCTGGGAACGAGAGCTTTGGTGAGGCTTTATGAAAAACTGGGAATTTTCAAACAACTAAAGTATTGCCATAAATCACATTTTTAAAAAAGTAATTTTGACAAAAGTGTGATCTATATCACAGATTTTGAATCAGAAAGATGTTAGACTGAACAATCCTTTACAATGAGGCTAAGCATTAAGGACGGGAGGTGATGGAGACAGAGATGAAAAATCACCTACAAAATGTTTCGACGCTGTTGGTATTCTTCATTTGGAACATCGGTATTGGAACAACGGAGGCTAGCCCGCCTGTGCCGACACACTCGGTACAATTTGCCGCAGTGCCGGAGGGAGTATACACGTGCTGGGGAAAAAAGTTACCAAACGCGCAATTTAAGGTACAACTACATAATTATGTATCAAGCTCGGAAGCCGGAAAGTCAATAAAGAACTTAGAGTGTGAAACCACGACAACTACCAGTGGTCAAACAATGAGATGCCCAGGCATCATTCCGCACAAGGACCAAGGGCCAAATGAGCATTTCTATCATACCTTTTGGATCGGAGTTACGTCATATACGCCTTATAGAACAGGTGGAACCGGCCATTGGGCACGACCGCATGTAGGTAACTGGGGTAGTGGGATAATAATGGGCACTCCCACGAGGGTAAGCTTCGATAAAAACTGTAAAATCCATGTGGAGACTACTCAGTAGGGGCATTGGGGGAGGTTAGTTTCTTACGCAGCATTTCTGAGAATTTATCTCTCACAATAGGTAAATTTTAACCAACCATGTCTTATTACAACAACCAAATTTGCATCGTGGGATACGGTTGCGTTTTGCCGGATGCTCCCGACCCGGAAAAATTCTGGAAAAACATTCTTAAGGGGCATTGCTCCATCAGGCACATCCCATCCTCGAGGTGGCGCAAGGAGTTCTACACCTCTCCGAACAGAGACGAAAAAGATAAAACCTATTCCGATCTGGCTGCGGTCATTGATGAGAATACCCTGAACTCCATCCGAAGATCCTTCAGCTTGGAAGAAAAAGAGTATACCCGGTTGGAACTGATTACCCTGGAAGCGGCACGGCAGGCCCTCACCTCTCAATCGTCAGATCACCTGCGAAACAAAAAAGTCAACATCACCCTGGGATGTATGGGACCGGATGACGATATTTCTTTTCACCTCCTCTCTGACGAAGAGGACTCCCTTCAAAATTACATAGATCAACATTTCTCAGGGCAAAGAGAAAAAGTCAAAGGTCTGGTGCGCGACTTTTTTTCCGATCTTAGGGGAAGAAAGAATACCCGGGCTCAAGCACTGTTACCCATTCACGCGGCAAGACTGATAGAGGAACGATTCGGGTTCAAGGCGGAGCGGTGTTTGGTGGACGCGGCCTGCGCCTCTTCCCTGGCTGCAGTGGATGTCTCCATGAAAAAACTTTCTTCTTATGAAACGGATATTGCCATTACCGGCGGAATGGAAGCCTCTCTTGATCCGTCTTCTTTCGTGCTATTCAGCAAGGTGGGGGCGCTTTCCACTTCGCCATGCCTTCCCCTGGACAAGAGAACAAATGGCCTGAACCAGGGCGAGGGGGCAGTGGTTTTTGTGATGAAACGGCTGGAAGACGCTTTGAAAGACAATGACACCATCCATTGCATTCTAAAGGGATGCGGGGGGTCCAGCGACGGCAATGCCGCCGGGCTCTTTTCCCCAACAGCGCCCGGGCAACTGCGGGCCTATCAAGAAGCGTATCCCAATGGTTGCAAGCCGGAGCCGGACTTCCTGGAATGTCACGCCACAGGCACCGTGGTAGGAGACACAACGGAAATGAAGGCCCTGGAAGAATTCCTTCCCTCCGGCCAATCTATTCCCATAAGTTCGGTGAAATCCCTCATAGGCCACACCAAGGGGGCCGCCGGCGCTGCCGGAATATTGAAAGAAATATTAACATTCCGAAACAAGACCATTCCTCCCTCTCCGTATTTTGAGACACCCATCCTTCCTGACCTAAAAAAAACCAAGGTCAACCTTCAACCCCTTGCAGCATCCAGTGAGAAACCACTTCAATGCGGAGTATCTGCTTTCGGATTTGGAGGGATCAATTATCATGTTGCTATGGAGGAATTTGATCAAGAAAAGCAGGTAAAGGCCGAGGAGAAGAGTTTAGAAAAGAAAATCGTTGCGCTGGGAACCTCCTATTCTTCCCTGAACGGATTAAATCGAGACTGGATAAGCGAGGTATTTCGCATACCTGAAAAGTCTCTTCCCCAAATCGATTCCCAGCAATTGGCGGCTGTGACCTCAGTTTCCAACGCTTTTGACCATGCCAGGCTGGAGATTTCATCGCTGAGAGAGATGAAGGTGGCCGTTATATCGGCGAGCTGTCTGGGGCTGAAGAACTATTATGACTTTGATGTGCGGCTACGGCATTTCGAGTTCCTGGGCAGTCTTTCTTCGCTGTCTCCGGGGGAAATTGATAAATTAATTCGGCACAAGGAAAAATTCCCGGATGTCACGGAAGACACCGGAACCGGGATCCTCAACAATGTGATCGCCGGACGTGTTTGCAACACCTTCAATTTCACAGGGAAGAGTTTCAACGTAGACGCGGAGTTCAATTCCTTTGCGGCGGCATTGGATATTAGCAGGTTGGAGTTAAATTCCGGTACCAGTGACATGGTTGTCCTTGTTGCCTCCGATGAGGCTTGGGACCATTCACTGGAGAGGATTCAGCGCAAAGGTGTGCGGTGTTTGGTTCTTACAACGGAGGAAGCGGCGAAGGAGTTGGGGTGCGGTAATTTTTTGGAGGTTGAGAAGATCAGCTATGTGGCGGCAAAAAAATAAAGGAGAAAACAGCTAGTCTAAAAAAGCCAAGGACTACATCCCCCTTAATCCCCCTTTTCTAAGGGGGAATTGCGTGGTGCTGGTTTCTTTCTTAGTGGAAACCAATGTGTGTGTATGGGGAACACTAACCGTGCGCATGTAAACAATCAAGTGCTGTTGTAGAAAACTACGTCAACGGATACGGCAACTATTTCAAAAAGAAAACTCCCTTAAATTCCCCCTTAGAAAAGGGGGACTAAGGGGGATGTAGAACTTCGCCCTTTTTAAAAGAAGAACCAAGGGGGATGCAAAAAGCATTAAAAAAAAACCTTACAAACAAAGACCCATGAAAACCAACGCATTCCAAACCACCCTCACCACCCTCCCCAAAAACGAAAAAACAATCTCCCACGGTTTTTTCGGGGACACATACACTTACTCCTTCCACGACCCTTCCTCTTCCTTCGGGAAAAACAGGCTATGCTTTCTCTTAGCCGGACAAGGCGCGGCACAACCCGGCATGTTTCGTGACATTGTTTTGCGGTACCGAATACTCATGGACCGATTTGAATGCGCGGATCAACTCGCCAAAAAAAACGGCTTCCCCCAAATATCCCACTACATATTAGAACCGGAAACACTCACAAAAGAGGAGTTGCTTAGATCCCGCGAACTTTGCCTCTTCACCCTGGAATGCGGCCTTATTGAGGTCATGGACTCCATTGGGAAAAGGCCGGGAATACTGGCAGGTCACAGCCTGGGAATATTTGGTTGTCTGGTTGCCTCCGGGATCATCTCCTTTGAAGAACAATTTGACTTCCTTGCCTATCGGGAAACTCTATTTGCCGGAGAAGGTCCTCCCGGCGCCATGATTGCCATCAACGCCAGTCCTAGTAAAATCGAGAAGATCCTGGACGGAGAAGATTATTACCTGACTTGTTACAACAGTCCGTCTAAAAATGTAATCTCCGTGCCTAAAGCTGCACTGGAAAGAGTCCTCGCCGTCCTCAAACAAAAAAGGATCCCGAAAAAAATGCTGGGGATCTCCTTTCCCTTTCACACCCCTCTCTTTGTTCCAATTCAAAAGAAGCTACATCAATATCTCATGAGCAGGCAGGTTAACATCTCCAAACCACAGATTCCCGTCTACTCTTTTCAAAAAAAACTTTATAGCGCGAAAGACTTCAAAAAAGAAGAAATACTGCGCTTTCTCTCTTCCCAGGTAGTCATCCCGGTTCATTTTCATTATCAGGTGGAGTGGCTGACCGCCAATGGGTTTAACAATTTTGTAGAGATTTCGCCCCAGCGTGTCTTAGGGTTTTTGGTAAAAGATATCCCCAACGCTTCCGGACACAGGTACAAAATGGCGGAAGAAATCTTGACATTCAAAAAGCCCAAAAAAAAGAAGGCGCAGGCAGCATCCCTCACCCACAAGGCCAAAGGGATTTTTTCCAAAATCAATAAGATCATCGGAGATATTACCGGTTATAAAATCAAAGAGATCTCCGTGGAAGACAGCTTTCAAGAAGAGCTGGGACTGGATTCCATCAAGAAGGCCGAAATTGCCTTCACCATCCTGGAGGAGGAAAAGATACCGATACGGGATGATTTTAACCTCTCGGAGATCAGCAATATCCATGATCTCGTCTCCTATGTGGAAGAGGATCAAAGCTCCCTGCAGGATGAGAATACGGAAAGAGAAAAAGCAGAATTTTCGAGACGACGCCTGGTGTTCAAGGAAGTGCCCATGTTCCGAGATTCATTTACTCGGGACGAAAAAGAAAAGACTCTCACCTTTCACGTGATCCCTTCCGAACTTAACCGGGAAAAGGCTGAATGGCTGATTAGGGAAGCGGAGCAAAAGAAACCGGATAAGATCATCCTGGTTTTCGAGTCGAAGCGGTTCCACCTGGAAAGCCTATCTGTGAAACAATTCCAGGAAGAATTGGGAAACACCTTGTTTCCCATGATCATTTTTTTTCAAACCATTTTGCACCTGAATCCCTCTTTTTACCTTACATCGTTGTTTCTTGTAACTAAAGAACCGGTCCATCCATTTGTAGCAGGCATATTGTCCTTTTTCCGATCGCTCCGGCAAGAGATACCTAAACTTTTTGTAAAGGAAATTGTCTTTCAAGAGGAGATGGACGAAAAACAGATGGAGAAAATCATAGGAGAAGAGTGCGGTAATATTTTCCATGGGCGGGTGCTCTATAAAAACAACCAACGCTTCGTACCTGTGGAGGAGTTGATATCCGAGGGAGAAACAACACCGAAAAAGCAATCCGCGATCCTGGCCATTGGTGGCGCAAAGGGAATCACCTTTTCCCTACTGCGGACCATGGCGGAAGACACCACCGCCCATGTCACCATATTGGGTCGGTCACCGGAAGATGAACCACAGGTCCGGGAAAATATCCGGGCGCTCAACAGTGAAGCCTTTCAAGTTTCTTACATTCAAGCCGACGCAACAAATGATGAACTCCTGGAGAAGATCATCAAAGAAATGGTGGATCAACATGGAACCATCGACATCCTGATCAATGGTGCAGGAATCGAAAGGAGCAGGGCCTTGAACGAAAAAACGGATGTAGACATTAGGGAGGAACTATTTGTTAAAGTAATTCCCGCCTTTCATTTGTCAAAACTTTCCATCAAATATCCCATAAAACATGTTTTGCATTTTACCTCCATCGTTTCGCATTACGGGAACCTGGGTCAGACCATTTATTCCTGCGCTAACGAAATTAACAATGCACTGGCAGACGTAGCAAACCTTCTCCTCCCGGATAAAACGACAACGGCCATCAACTGGCCTCCATGGGACAACGTGGGAATGACGGCAAATAAGTTGGTAAGACTCTCGCTTATTCAGAGAAACATTTCCCTCTTATCCCCGGATGATGCAGATAAGCTATTCCGGCAAGAGCTTACCACACCCCATCGAGGGGCTATTTATCACATCAATTCCACAGACCATGAACGTTTTACATTCTTTCACATTCCGCAATCGTATTATGAGCCGCTAATTGGGAAACTGAGAGAAGCGGAAGGAGAGTTTTTTTTCGATAGGGAATTATCCGTAAAAAGCGACCCCTATCTTTTAGACCACAAAGTTGGGGGCGCTTGCTATTTGCCAGCCTCGGTAGGGCTTGCAATGTTTTTGTGTCGGGCGCACATGACCTTCGGACAAAGTGTCACCTTAAAAGGGATGAGATTCTTACTTCCTCTACTGGCGAGCGAGGAATCGGTCCAACTGACTACCACCGGTCATAAGAATGAAGGAAATATTTTGGCTTTGGGCCTGAAGACGGATAAAACCAGTTTCGTTGGTGAAGCGGCCCCCTCCAACAATATTCAAGAGAAAAGGGAAGTAGTAAGCATTGCTTCCATGGAACAAAAGGCGGTGGTGAAAACGCAAGGGGAAATATATAACGAAGATGCCCTATTCCACGGTAAAACTTTTCAATCCATCAGCAAAGTCTTTGAAAATGATACAGGAAATCTCATTGGTTATATTGATAATTCTCGAATGAAGGGTCTGTTTAATAATTCAGCATACGGGAAGTTGGCCATCTGGATGGACGCCGCCTTTCAGATGGCCATTCTGACGAAAATAGATCAACTTGAAAAGCAGGTTTTGCCTTCGGGTGTAAAGGAAGTTAAAGTAAATTATGGCGTGGAAGATTCCAAGATTCTCTATCTTGTTCCATCCAATATCACGTCGGACTCATCCCACGTTACCGGGGATGTGATGATTGTTAATGAGGATGGAGAGGCGCTGGTAGAGATGCGAGGGGTTACACTGCAATAGGCATTGGAGATAGATTATGGCACACAGGTACAAAATAGCCTTTAAGGTGAAAAAATATCAAGTGTTTTTTGCCCGTCCCCATATAAATTAATGGCCATGGCCTTTCCAGTTGTACTCCTGCGCACTTCCCCAATGGTAATTCGCTCCGGTACTGCTGCTTAAGGAAATACCATCGAGGCTGATCGAAACAGTGATATACGTCGTCTCTCTCTCGGAAATGGGAATATGGACTTTTTCAAAATATGCATAGAAACAAGGATGGTTTCCCCGCTTTCTTATGTCCTGTACATATAAACTAGTCCTACACATTTCCGGTCCAGTCCTGCCAGGACGTTTATCTTGAAAATTCGCCATTTTGAATATGACCTGGTGGGAATCATATTGCTTATCGAACTTTTGATAGGACTTTCCCGGGACTGTTTCAGAGAATTCATAAGGGCTATTATATTTATCCAGGATGTGAACGTGCCAAGGATCGGTGGCGCGGTTATCGATCGTAAATGCTACCGTATACATCTTCGGAGGAGTGACGGGCGTCCCTCCTCCTCTTCTTCCTGACGCAAGATAAAGGTTTTCGTCTGCGGCGCCATCCAGAAATTCCGGGTGCGGATAGCCGAACTCAGAGCGTTCGGGGACATGCGGGTCCCTCACCGAAGCGTTTATCCCGCTGTCAGGCAATTCGCTTGCCAGGATCGAGGGGGTTGCGACCCAACAAATTAGCATAAGTACAAGTAGAAAATGCGGGAGGGTGGAGGTCTTTTTGTTTGCACGATTCATGTTTAACTCCTTTAAAGTAAAAGTAAGTTATATCGTCTTTTGCAGGCGATGTTGAAGGTGGTTATACTAAAACCAATTTGATTTTCTGTTTTTTTAAATCAAATTTTGGCTGCATTTATACTTAGCAATTGGTTTCACCATTATTAAGATACCGAAAACCAATTGCGGTAGAGTATAAAATATGAATTTTTCTTTCGGATGTTGAAGTTAGTATACATATATCCTCCTACAATAGTAGTCTAATCGGATCTCTCTTGGAATCCTTTGTACATAGCCGCTCTTGCTCCTATTTGTTCCGTGTACCTCTGGCGGTACACCACCTGGCCGTGGATGGGGTCCCCCTCCCACATCGAACGTGAAACTATGTTTCTCTCCATCATGAACTATGGAAGCACAGCTCATCTTCGACGTAATTTCACGATCTTTCGACGGCACAATAGTTCCCGTACACTCTTGCTCGAATTGGTAAAATTGTCCCGGTCGCTCGTCGGCGACCGGTTTCTTATGTTTTACTGTTACACTTAATTGTACTCCCCAGCATTCACTATTCAGCTCCATCTGCTTCTCAGCTATTATGGTGATGTCATGCGCCGGGCTTGGGCTTGCTGTTCGTCTACCACTACCCACCCCTTTCGTTGGTGAATATATGGTCCCCAATATGATCGCTACCGCTACTATCGCCATCTTGTTGCATCTTCTCATTTTCGTTCCTCCTCTTTATTTGACATTTTCCATTTAAAGTCTGCAAAAGCTAATCTTTGGCCAAATTGTAGCACAACTCCAAAATTAATCAAGAAAAAAAGGGGCAGGTAAATAATGCTTTCATCGAACCTCACGACGGCATCACTTCAAATTTCCGAGGATGTGATGGTTTTGAACGAGGAAGGAGAGGCTCTTGTTGAAAGGAGGGGGGGTGAGTTGCAGTAGATATTGCTCTGCTATTATAATGCCAAAATATAAGGTTTTTTGTAACTGTACAGTGTGTTTTTCGTTAGTGTGGTTGATGCCCAGCCTCTCGTTCCTGAGGGGGACCCTCAATGCCATTAAGTTAAGGTTTCTGGTTTGGCTTTTGACATTTTTGTGTCCCGGAGGGACAGCCGAAAGTAGCCCAGCGATTTATCGCTGGGACTGCCGCCCGAGGTTTTTTAGTCCCGTAGGGACGGCTGAAAAACGATGTGTAGTGGACTCTGGCGTTCAGTCGTCCCTACGGGACTTTACGATTTGTTTTTTTAACCCAGCAATGAATTGCTGGGCTACTCTCAGTTGTCCCTCCGGGACAAAACTGAAAAATTTCCTTAACTTAATGGCATTGAGGGTCCCCCCCGGAAACCGAGGGAAAACTCAAAATACGCTAAACCAACAATGGGAGATAAAGATGAAAAAATCACATGTGACAGGACTGATGTTGTTCGCATTGTTATTGGCAGGGTTGATGGCTAGTCCTCAAAGTGAGGCATCAGCCCCAAGGACGGATGCCGAAACTCATAAAACAACCGTGACGATAGAAGAATATAAGAGGAAAAATCATTTGTGCAAGGTAAAAATAACAGTGACCGAAGCCGGGAAGCAGGTCGGCAGCAATTACGAGGTTCATACCTGCAGCGGAACATTCTTCTCAGGCGATGCTACCAAGGCGTTGTTATGCCAAGCAAGGTCTTGAGCGGAGGTAAAGCGGGACACGAATTTATGTACAGCAGGTATGAGGTTCGTAAATCAAACCCCTCTGCAAAGGGGTGGTTCGGATTTGGAAGCGAAGCAGCAAAGAAATTGAGTGGATCCGTTCATAACATTAAAATAGACAAGGACTGCAATGTGGTCAGTTGGTAGGGGTAGAAAACGGATCCACCCTTGAATGTTGATCGTTTCCATTTGGTAGGTGTACGTCAATTAGCTGCCACCTACATTGTGCTTATTTTTTTCACGGGTATATTCACCCTCTTTTCCTTCATGGTTGGTCACATACCGTGCTGGTATGGAAGATCGGCGTTTATTAGTAACTGCAATCATTATAAAAGGATTTGTTAGTCTGATAAGAGGTTAACACCCCCAGATCGAACCTTTTCACGATTGCACCCTGATCGGGCCCCCGGCACCCTCCATAGAACTTACCTACATTTGGGTGGTGATTTATTATTGGCTTGTTGCATATTCCCCACGACACTATCATCTCTACACTTTTGTCGACATTATAGTGTGGTTGTACACATTTGGTTTCTCCTATCTTTATCTTTGTTTTCGCCCAACTGTTGTCTTCTTGTTTGATCCCTCGGTGGGTCCTTCCTAGCTCTTTTAAATAAAATCTATACTTTACCGCATACTTACATGCTGCGGTTTCGGTACTCTTCGTATTTGTGTTTGTTAAGCAGACGATTCTAGTTTCTATCTTTGAGGCTTGACGTCGTGGTGGTGTCGCCCATGCTTGCGAAGCTGTCAGTCCCACTATTATTACTGCCATTATCGTATACAACAAAAATTCTTTTCTCATCGCCTGCCTCCTTAGTGATTGGTTGTAATATCGTGGTTTCCCTTTCTTCTTGACTACCTCACCGTTACGTTGCATCCACCGTCCACTGTTATGGCCGTCGGGTGTCCCAAGTATATCATGGGGGGATATGGGATTCTCGCATTTGCTCCTGTATTGGCAACATAGAGTGATATCTCATGTTTCTTGTTACTCGCATGTGATTCTCCCGGATGCACACGCTTGACTACTGTTCCTGTTCCTGATTTAGGAATTGTTCTGTTATTACTTACCTCCTCGTAACTTTGGCCCGATGGGGTATAGTATATTATGTCTACGCGATATGATATTAAGTTTATATACTTCGCGCCACATGCAGGACTCACATCTACTTTTATCGTATGTTCCGTAGTATCGGGTCGCGGTGACGACGCCCATGCCTCCTGCGCTGTCACACCCATAATAAAAACCAACAATACCAAGATACTAATGTAATCTATTCGCATATTCTTCGCCTCCTGTTTATTGTTTGATTTACCCGTCGTCTTGTGCTTTTCCTTACAACGTTTATGGCGCGTTTTTTTTCAATGTCTCAATTGATACCGGAATGGTAATGTTTCATATCATACCATGTAAAATATTGTTTGAAGTATCCGGGGCGGGCGAGATGGGCGGGCGAGACGGTCCAGTTTATCTCACTTCCATATTGCAGGTTTGGGGGTTCATAAATATTTCTTTCGGGTGGCCCCTATAGGTTATGGATCTCTCGGGTATCTTGCTGCCCCACTGTTGGTCTACATTCAAAGTTATTTTGTGCATTTTATTACTTGCGTGCGGATACCCTTCGCGCGGACCTCCGCGCCAGATAAACGCCATGTAATGTGCCCCCGCGCTGTTGATTCCCTCAGCGGACACCATATTACCGTCCTTGCTCTTGTAAGAAACGCGGATCTTGTAGTCCCCCTCTCCACAAACCCTAACCCCCCAAATTTTTATCTCATGTTGAGTAGTATCGGGTTTTGGTGGAGTCGCGCTCGCTGGAACCACCATAATGGCAACTGCCATTATCATATACAAGTATATTTTCTTTCGCATCGTCATCTCCTAATGCCAGTTTGTAATACCATGTCGTCTCAAATGAAATATAGCCGATTTTCGATTACGATTTCCTTGCTCAATATTTCGCATATTCAAGGAACTACCAAAAACTCACTTTTTAAAAGAAACCTACCACTAATTCCCCCTTAATAAAGGGGGATAAGGGGATGTGAAGAGAGTTTTTGGAAGTGACCTCAAGAAATATAATGACAAAATTGTACATATTTCCGCTTTTATATCTCATTGGGTCGTTACGTTGATCTGGCAATTGCTGTCTATAGTTATCTTTGTTGGGTATCCAAAGAACTCCTTACTATTTATAGTTGTATTGCTGTTTCCGTAGATGTGGGTGATTGTGAGTAAATGCTCTTTGTCTGGGCTATGGGTATCTATGCCTGGGGACGCTAAAAAAGTATCTCCCGACTTGACCAAGCTGAATGGCGGGTCGCCGACTCTTCTAGCCCCTTGTGCGTCTGTATACTGTATACTTACCTTAAAATGATTCGATGATTTAATATAGTAACGCGTGCAAGAGAGGGTCGATGGTGATGAAAACGCAATGGTGTGTTTAGTCGTGTCCTCTCGCCTTGACGACGCCCAAGATTCCGTTACTACCAGTCCCACGATTGTAGCTGCCATAATAAGATACAAGAAAAATTCTTTTCGCATTGCCTACCTCCTTTGTTGATTGTAATATAGCTTTTCATTTCTTCGTTAATTGGTAACTACTCAGTATTATTCAAGCGTTCATTAAAATAAATAAAAAAATCAATAGCTGCCCTGTAAGGGTATAATTCCACAGTTATTCCGGCATTTGTGCAACCCTTTCAGGGTTGAAAATCTGTTGTTTTTTCACCCAGGGTTACGGCATGGAAAAAACACATGCCTTAACCGCTGGGCTATGGTATGCTACCCCTTCAGGGTAAAATTGAATTGGTTTTAATAGGTTTTCCCCATTACCCCTGTTAACATTGGCGGGAGGAGTTTATTAATCAGCGTTTTTTTCTCTTCTTCTTCCATATCTTTCTATTCCACTGTTAATTTGCAATTGTCGTTTAGGTATATGAATTTTATGTCTCCTGATACCTGAATTTTTTCTTTCCTCCCTCCGTATTGAGGGGGAACGATGGAAACCGCTTGTACCGGGAGGCCAACCTCATAGACTAACTCATGCTCCATTTTGCTATCTTTATGCTTATACATTATACAATCTATATAAGTGCTGACAGGACCATACCCCTTATGATCGGCAACTTCTCCTGAACACTCGATATCTGTCCTTCCCTTTCCTATCAACTTCATTTTAAATCCTGCACCATGTGCGCATTCCCGGTATGTATGCCTCGGCATTCCGTGGACGGGCGTTCCAGCCGTTAACCTTATCTTGTGTTGATATGAGTACGGCTTTGGGGTGGGTTGTGGCCGTGGGGGCGTCGCCGACGCGTACATCTCGGTGGACACCGTAATGGCAACTGCCGTAATAGCTATTAAGATTGCAATTCTCATCACTAACTCCTCATTTTGAATTTAATCCTCGAATAAAACACTACTTTTTCACACAGTTCGTCGGCCCTGGGACCCTCGTGAACCCCCCATCTTTTATGGTGCATAACTGGGATGGTACATCTAGTACCTTATACTGAGCCCACACTCCCCACCATCCATTTCTTCCCATAAATTTCTGTGTGTAATACTCGGGTTTCGTTCCCGTAGTGTCTATACACACCGTATTGCCTTGAGTGATTCTGTGCGAATCCACATTGACATTACCTGTATTCAAATGCACTTGAACGTCCGTGGATTGTGCATATTTGTCAGTCACCTTTCTAGTTGTACCGTTCTTTATGCATACCTCCGTTGGGGTGGGGGCTCGGGGTGGTGACGCCCATGCGTCTGTTGCGGTTAGCCCAACGATTGTCACTATCATTATCGTATACAAGAAAAATTCTTTTCTCATCGTCTACCCCTTTAGTCTTTGATTGTCATAATGGTTTCGTTTTAATGAAAAATAGTTGGTTTTGGCAAACACCTCCTTTCCTCAATGCTTTACTTTACCATAATTCCGAATCGAAATCTGTTGTCTGAGCCACAGATTTTGCTTCAAAAATGTGTTAAAGTGTGCTTTATTTTTTCGAAATGAGGCGAGGGAATAAGGAAGGGAGGTGATCAGGGTATTTAGAGGAGAGGTAGATGGCAATTTAACTATTAATATATGAAAGAGCGGAGGTAGAACAATGTCTAATCTATTTAGCAGGACTATGATAATGGTAGTGACAATTATGTGGACTCTCTGGCCGTGCGTATCGAGCGCGCGTCCACCCTCATATACAGTACAGCATAACATAGTGATTAAGGCGGAAAGCCGGTCGAGTTCGGACTCTTGCGGGTCGAGCATACCTTATTATGGCGTCACTGTACAATCAAAAAAGTCCGGGGTGTACACAAACGAATGCACGGGAAGCCCAAGCAATGGGGAGAAGCTCACGTGCAACCTAACTACACACGATAGTGATAAGCATCGTGTCAACATTAAAGGTTTTTTCGAAATTGGGAGCAGATGGCTAAATTTCTATGATAGATACATAGATTTATCCAAAGGAGGAGGGCAGATCACCATCGAAATCGCGGGAAATTGTACGGTGACGATACGGTGAATAACGGTAACTGCATGCCACGCTACTTTATCTAAATGGGTAAGGAGTATTCAACATGAAATCAAAAAAAGCTTCCAAAAGGAAATATCTACTGTTGACAGTTACGCTACTTGCATTTTCCATCAAGTCGTGGGCGTCACCACCAAGAGTGAAACACAACATAGCTTTCACAAGCCACCCACCATTTCTTAAATGCGCACGCATGCATTCGAAGCATTTTAGAGTCGAAATTTCTTACAAAGCCACCGACGGCCAAAACTATCAATCCGAGCCTTGCCAAACCGTTGTCACCTCAGGACAATCTTTTACGGTAACCAACGGATCCAAAGCGCAACACCCAGATTTAGAGCATACGGTCATGGTATACCAAACATTTCCCGGAACTGGTGGAGGGTTTGAGGAGAGGATCAACGGGATGGTATTCTACGGCAACATCAAATCAATAGACGTTGATTGTGCAAGCGTGATAGTTAGATAGTTATCAAAAATAGGTTTGTAACTATAGTATTTAATCAGCGATTCTCGCTGTACACTACTTTTTCACACAGGATAAGGGGGCAAGTTCATTCTTGACTGCATCTTTACATTCAATTGAGGATAGATTTGGTGCTATGGATAATATTTATCCACTACAGACTTATAGACACATTTACCCGTTATGTCAACGCTTATACTGGCGGACACGGTCCGATATGAATCCTCATTTGCTTCCCTAACCGTGCTCTTTATCTTTAGCTTATTATTCCTATAAAAATACTTTCCATTGGATGTTTTCCAACCGTTATAAAAATGTCTCATTTTGAAACTATAGCTTTCATTCCTTACGTAATTCTCCCAGAGGAGCAATAGCTCACTCTTGTCACCGTCAGTAATCCTTAAATCATATTTTGCATTGCTCACATTTGATACAAGCACATATATTGTCATCACGCATGGATACTCATCATTAAACGTTGGTAGGTTGTGCCAGGTCGTTTCATGGATTTTCTCAGAGCATTCAAATGGCCAAACCTCCAGACAATCATAAACATGGGTATGCATACGATCCGCCGCATTCGCATTCACGGGGCTAAGTGTTGCACAAAATGCGAATATACTCATTAGGCAAGCAAAATATTTATTGCAGAACCAGAAATGAAAACTCCCCGCAGTAAAGCTGAGAGGGATACGCTCGCCGAAATCGTTCAATCGCATGACCATCAACTCCTATTCGCCATTGGGCAATAAATAAAGGTGAGTAAAAGCATTTTTAATGCATGATAAAAGTATCACAAAAAAATGGGGGAAATACAATCCAATGATGAGAATAATGAGGATCATCTGGCGAAATTACAAGTTTTATACTATTCATATTTATGCTAATTGAGACCAATAATATTTTTCCCAAAAGTAAGATCTGCATCACAGATTTTGTTTTATAAATATGGTAGACTAAACAATACTGTTTGCACATAACTCTTTCCTGAAATGTATTTTTTATTCTGATTTCCAGTGATAATGTGTAACACACTACAAAATTTCGATGGCTCACTGATGAAGTTTGAATCAGCACAAGCAGCCTCTTTTCCCATCACTTCTTCCCTGGAAGAGTTGAAGCCTTTTTTATCCGAAGCGGAATGGTCGCAGATATTGAAATGCAAAAACCGTAAACTTCAGTTGCAGAGGGCCACTGCTTATCACCAGCTAAAGGAGTTGCTCCAGCTTTCCGAACCCCACCGCTGGGACATCGACTATGATTCTTCGGGCAAACCTCATATTCAAGAGAGCGAATTTGATATCTCTATTTCTCACAAGGAAGAAAGGGTATTTGTGGGGACCGCGCCACAACCTTGCCGTGTGGGAGTGGATATGGAGAAACTCGGAGAGATAGGTAACCCGGACCTTATGGCAAACAGTTTTCTTACCCCGCAGGAGAGGGAGGAGCTTAACCTCTTCTTGAAAAGGGAAAAACTGCCATTTTCATTTGGTGTTTCCATATGTTGGTCGGTAAAGGAGTCATTTGCGAAATGTCTATCTATGCCCTTTTTCCCGAAATGCATTGAGATTAACAGCATAACGAAGGATAAGGAGGTAACCCTTTTTCTTAATCCCGATATTGAAAAGAGAATGGAAGAAAACAACTGGTTTATAAAAAAAGTTTCTTTTAGAATTGAGATTCCCTGGGTTTACTCTGTTAGCGTGATTGAGAGGAAAAGCCATAGCTCTGGGGTAAAATGAACAATCACATGGATTCCACACTACATATAGGAGGAGAAAATCATGCTTAAAAAAGCCGGATCGTTGGTCATTGTTTTTTCTATAACTTCTTTATTCTTACTCAACACGATACTTCTTTCAGAGGGGTCAGGCAGGAGGAGGCAGAGTCCGGCTCCTGTTCCGGTTACCGATATTACAACGGATGTGTGTTTTGAGAACAAAACGGGGAGCGGAAATGGTGAATGCTATTACCACAGATTTAATGTATGGAAACTGGGGAAAACGGACGGGCAAAATGACCACAAAACCCCAACTGGAAATATACCCTTTGATTCGAATTCCTGGGTGTGGACTTCCGGGTTTGGCCATGGTAAAAAATCTTCGGTTTGCGCGAAGGTAAAACTAAAATCCAACGAAGATATACACGCGAAAAGCATGGTGGTTAACATTGAGGGAATGAACCCTACCCTCAAAACCTTGAAGAAAAAAGTGAGCGCGCCGGTCCCCACATCCATAACTTTTACGATAGACAGCCATTGCAGCATGACATATTATTAAATTCTTACACGTAGATTTTGAGGATTCGTCTTGCACAATCAAAAAAACCTTTAAAATAAAAACCTTGGAACCACGAGTTCCACTAATTTCACTAATAAAAATCAAAATAATTCGTGTAATTTGTGAAATTCGTGGTTAAAAAAGTTTTTATTACAGGAGATGATGATGAAACCAATAACAATTATTCTTTCAATAATCTTGTTTTTTGCTGCGCCGAACATCTTCGCGGAAGAGCCTGCGCCGTCAAATAACCCTGGGGGAAATCTCAAACTGGTTTTAACCGGTTTTGATAACAATAAAGGCATGGCCATGGTTGCCCTATGCCATTCCAAAGAAAATTTCGATTCCGGAAATTGCGGGAATTTTCCATCTATGATGGTGTCCACTCCCATAAAAAATGAAAGGGTGGAACATATCTTCCAGGACATCCCCTTTGGAAAATACGCCATCAGGTCGTATCATGATGAAAACGGCAACGGTGAACTGGACGCCAACTTCATGGGTATCCCCAAGGAAGACTATGGTTTTTCCAATAATGCCAGGGGGATGACAGGTCCTCCCAAATACGAGAAAGTGAAGTTTTCTTTTCACAAAGATAATCAGGAGATGGAAGTGGAGATGAAGTAATGGTAAAGCATTTCCAAAAACTCTCTTTACATCCCCCTAGCCCCCTTTGCTAAGGGGGAATTGGCTTACCCCCCCTCCGGGGGGGACCGGTTT
>JAJDAS010000408.1 GCA_029261755.1 Nitrospinia bacterium | reverse complement strand
GGGTTAAAGGGATAAGTACGTGCTGATTATGACAAAATAGTCCTTGATTCAAAAGAATTGTCGGTAGAGCCCGAAAACTATTAGCTTAACAAATAGTTATTAGCTTTATTGCTCCGCTGCTGCGATTGTTTCTGCAAGAGGCTCAAAATATAGATTATTTTTTTTATTCGCGTAAATTCGCGCTCATTCGCGGTTAAAAATCTTTAATCTTTTTCTTGGTTTTTATTTTAATTGTGAAAGATAAATCCTAAGAAATGCTACGAAAGTATCTACGCCCATGAAAACCTATCATACCAAGGCAGTGGTGATCAAAAAAATCCGGCTTTCGGAAGGGGACACCATCGTAACTCTCTTCACCGAGCAGTACGGGAAGGTAAGTGTGATGGCCCGTGGACTCTGTTTTTTCAAAAACCGATACCATGGAAAACTGGAGCCTCCTGCCTGCATCTATTTGAACTATACCGGCAAAGGAGCCAGGAACCTTCCCTTTTTCAACTCCTGTGAAACTGTTGACCCTTTCAAAAACATTGGAGAAGACCTGGGGAAAATTTTCACGGCCTTTTATCTGCTGGAGCTTGTGGACTCCTGGATCAAGGAGAGCGATCCCAACCAACCCCTCTTTCACCTGCTTCACGCCTCCCTTTCCCTTTTGGAAAAAATGGAAACTTACGATACACTCATCAGAGTGTTCGAATTGAGATTGTTGTCCCTTACCGGATACGCTCCCAAGTTGGACGGATGCCTAAAGTGCGGCAAGCTACCGGAGCAAGCCACCCTTTATTTCAATTTTGAAAAGGGTGGGATCATCTGCTCCCAGTGCGCGGGTGGGAGACCTATGGGGCAAAAAATTTCGTTAGGCTCCTTGAACTTTGCCCAAAAGGGTTCCGGTATCCATTATCCACACATTCATAGACTCAAAATCCCCAAGGGGTTAGCAAAAGAGATCGAAATGCTTTCCCACCATTTCCTTATTTCCAGATTGGGTAAGGAACTAAAATCTTATCGTTTTTTGGGGTTGGATTAGATGAAAACAAAGGAAATAAAAACAAAACAAAGGAAAAAAAGAGGTCCATTTTGGGTAAAAATTTTCTTCCTATGCCTCCTCTGTTTTTTCATTGGGCTATATATGGCCAGGGAGAACCTGCAAACCACCCCCCCACCCGCTCCCGCAAAAACCGAAAACGGCCTACCCAAAAAAATAGTTGCGGAAACCGAGAGAGAGGATGTTGCCGGGAAAGATAAAAAAAAGAAAACGGAAGAGCTAACCTTTTTCAACACCCTCTTGGCGGAACCGGAGCCGGAACCGGCAGTAACAGCAAGTATAGCTGAAAAACCATCTGAAAAGGCTCCAGACCAAAAAAAGGAAAGCTTCCCGGAGTCAAGCAAGCAGAAGAAAGAGGCTCCCAAAAATGCTAAGCAGGCCTCTCTCTCCGAAAAGAAAAAAGCCGGCCAAAGGAAAACTCAATCCAAGACAAGGGATCGGGTAGCTAAACCTAAAGGGACGCCGTTCCTGAAAAACCCGAAAAAAACAGGAGAGGAAAACTTCAAAATACAGGTGGCTTCTTTTGCACTTCTTTCCGAGGCCCAGCAGATGAAAGCGGATTTGCTTGCCAGGGGTTATAGGAGCGCAACCATCGTTAGCGCGGACTTGCCCGGCAAGGGGACTTGGTATCGGGTCTATGTGGGCAATTTTAAAACCCGTCTGGAGGCCGAAAGGAGCGAAGAGAAGTTTCGTTCCAAAGAAAAACTTTCCACTCTCATCGTGCGAGATAGGAAGTGATGGGCGTTGCCTTCACTTCCTTACTTGAGGTATAACTTAGGTCGGTTCATGGTTAAAAGCGTTAAAAACTTCCCTTTTTCAGGAGAAAAATCATGTTGACGGAATGGCAAGATTCATACGCGGTGGGAATAAACCTTTTCGATGAACAGCACAAGAAACTTTTCAAAATGCTTGGCACCCTGTTCGACGGTATGAAGGCAAAGAAAAAAAAAGAGGCAATGAGCGCGGTGCTGGACGAGCTTTTGCTTTATACCGTGACTCACTTCACCGCTGAAGAACAAGTTATGTTGAGGCACGGGTACCCCGGATACGAAGCCCATAAAAAAGAGCATGATGCATTGACCTCCAAGGTAAAAACCTTTCACACAAATTTTAATGCCGGAACGGCATTGCTAACCAGCGAACTCATCGGATTTCTCGTAAACTGGCTAAAGAATCACATAGCCGAAACCGACCAAAAATACGCTCCGTTTATGAAGGAAAAAGGAGAGGGGTGATCGAACGTCGAACACCGAGCGTCCAACATCGAGCATCGAAGAAGGCAGGGTTTTTTACTTTCCAGTGTAATTAGCTCTTGAACCTATTCAATTTCCAATTCTCAATTTCGAACTCCTTCCCCACCCAATACCGATATACAGGAACCCCAAGCCCCACCATCAAAAGTCCCAGGACCGATTCCGTCGGCCTCTCTATTAGGGTGTTGAGCATGATCAAAACCGAGAAGAGGACATAAGCTGCGGGCACAAAGGGATATCCCCACACCCGGTAAGGCCGGGGCATTTCGGGAAACTTCTTCCGCAGCACGAATACCGACGAGGTGGTGAGGGCCGAGAACAGCACAATCACAAAAACCACGTAAGTTAGAAGCTGCTCGAATCCACCAACCAAAACCAGGGCGGAAGACCAAAGGCATTGCACCATAATGGAGACGGATGGCGTGCCAAAGCGTTTGTGGACTTTGGCGGCGCTGGGAATGAAGAGTCCGTCCCTGGCCATGGCATAATAAATGCGGGGTGCGATGAGGATGTTGGTGCTGAGGGCTCCCAGGATGGAGAGTGCGATTAAGGCGGAAAGGGTATTGGAAAAATTCGGACCGAAAAGGGCCGTGGAGGCCGCATCGGCTATGCCGAGGACCCCTTTCATTTTCGCCAAGGGAAGAGCGTAGAGGTAAACTGCGTTGACGCAAAGATAGAGCAAAAGCACGGAAACGATGCCTATCAGAATAGAACCGGGAATATTTCTCCCCGGTTCCTTGATCTCACCGGCTATGTAGGTGGTGGCGTTCCAACCCTGATAGGTGAATAGCACGGGAATCAGCGCCAAGCCGAATCCGGCCAGCGTGGACCCATTGCCAGCGTTCCCAAGGAATGGGGAAAAGTTGCCCAGGCTTCCTGATCCCTTCCAAAATCCACAAAAAACCAGCAGAAAGATGGCCGATACCTTAAAAAAGGTCAAGAGGTTTTGGATCATCCCACCTACCCGGACGCCAACATAATTGAAAAGTGAAAAAACGAAAATGATGCCGATTGCCACCAACTGTCCCACAGTGATGGGACCCAGCAATTGTTGTTTCAGGGAAACGGTGGGGAAGAGTAGATCGGCAGAATCGGAGAACCCCACGGCGAAAGTAGCAATGGAGCCGGAGAAGGTAATGAGAAATGACGACCAGCCGGATAAAAAACCTGCCAGCGGACCGTACGCCTTCCTGAGGTAGTTATAATCCCCCCCGGCGTGGGGCATGGAGGCTCCCAGTTCCGCGTAAGACATGGCACCCGCCATGGACAAAAGTCCCCCCGCGAACCAAGCAAGGAAAAGCATGGCCGGACTCCCCACATGTTCCGCCACAAAACCGGTGGAAATGAAAATTCCGATCCCGATGATGTTCCCCATGACAATGAGGGAGGCGCCGGTAAGGCCAATCCTTCTTGGCAGGGTTGGAGATGGATCTGGGGATTGAGTCATACCGGTCTCTTTCATGGGTTGCTGTTACTCGTTACTTGTCACTCATCACTCGTTACGGCTTTTCCTGGCTTTGAGCACAAAAAAGACCACCCCGCCCCAAACGAACACCAAAACCAACAATGATAGGAATGGGATTTTCATGAATCCTGCCTCTTCTCCGTGAAAGGTCTGGAAAGCCGCCGGTTGAGCAATAGCAATATTCCAATAGCGATCCCCCATTGAAAAAGACACGTTCCAAGGGTCTCCGGTGTCTCCAGATTGAACGGATGCCACCAGGTATCGGGATACCATTTCGTGGAATTGTACAACCACCAAACCAATAGTCCGGCCACTTGGAGGGGAATTCCGTACTTCATGATTTTAGACCACCACTTCCCCATATGCCATTGGGTATGTGGAGTATTCACCACCTGCGTTCTGAATTTTTCTTCCCCGAATTTCACCACCGCAAAGGCAATGAAAGCCCCGGAAATCATGAGCCCCACGCCCCAAACCCAGTCCTGATTCATAAGAAAAGGCAGCGACACAGCCGATGGAACCCCCATGGCAAAGCCCACCACCCCCACCATGGTTACCGATTTTTTTCTTGTATATCCCTGGTCCATCAATACCCGCGAGGCAAGCTCCAGCATGGACATGAGCGAAGAAAAGGCGGCGAAGGAAAGTCCCAGGAAAAAACACGGACCCAAGAGCCACCCGCCGGACATTTTGGCAAACAGTTGCGGCATCCAGATGAAGGTCAATCCGGTGGAGGCGGGCCCGGCCTCTTGTAGTACCTCTCGTGCTTGCGCTCCCAGAATGGCAAAGACCGTGGAAAAGATGGTGATTCCCGCCAACAGGGAGATGGTATTGTTCCCGAAGGCCACCAGACCGGCATTGACGTTGGTGCATTGGTCCTTTTGCGCGTAAATGGCGTAGGTCATGATGAGGCCCCACCCCGCCCCGGTGTCCCACGCGTTCTGAGTCAGGGCGTTGAGCCAGATATCGATATCCGCCAGTTTGGCCAGGTCCGGGGTGAATAGATACTCCAGCCCATTCCAGGCTCCGGGCAAGGTAACCGAGCGAAGCGCCGACGCCACCAAAATACATAAAAGAAGAGGCATCAGCACCCTATTGGCGCGTTCAATCCCTTTCACCACGCCCCGGTAAATGATGGAGACGCCAAGAAACAGGGCTATGCCGTGGAGGAGCAGGGGAAGGTGGGAGCCGGTGAATTGTTCCCAAACCACCAGGGAGGTTTGGGGAGTATCGGGAAGGCCGGTGGTGATGCTTTTCCAGAAGTAAAAGAGGGTCCAACCGGTGACAACGGAATAATAGAACATGATGGCGGTGGCCACCAGGGCGACAAAGGCCCCCATCCAGGCGAACTTTTCTCCCATCAACTTCACGAAGGAGCCCACATTGCCGCAACGGGTGTACCTGCCGATGGCAAACTCCGCGATGATGAGGGGCAGACTCCACAAGACCAGGAAGATTACCCAGGGGATGAGGAAGGTCCCGCCGTCATTTTGGGAAACGATCCTGGGAAACCGCCATATGTTTCCGGTCCCCACCGCTATTCCCAGAACGGAGACGATCAATCCAAACCGCGAAGAAAATCTTTCCAGTTGAGCCGCCATGAAAAATCAAGAAAACCGCGAATGGTCTTTCAAAATCAAAAACAGTGAACCACTAATTTCACTAATTTCACTAATTTTTAATTTGTGCAATTTGTGTAATTCGTAGAGAAAGTTTTTAAAAAAAAATCCTTCCTTCTTCGATGTTCAGTGTTCGACGTTCGATGTTCGACGTTAAATCTTCATTCTGTTTGACATTCAATCTACATTAATTTCTTTTCCAATTCCGAAGCCTCTTCCTCCCTCCGTCCATAGCCCGTTTTTTCCACCAGTTCCCGCGCTTTTTTCAGGGATTTGCGCGCCGGGTCCTTTTTACCCTGGTCCCAAAGGAGGCGGGTAAATTCCAGCCAACAGTCCGCCAGATGGAGCTTCATCTCTCCCCGCTCCGCGATCTCCAGGACCTCCGTGAGGTCGCGTTGGGCAAGGTCAAACTCCTTGGTTTCCCGGAAGAAGGTGGCTCGCGCAAGGAGGCCAAGGGGCAAATAATGTTGAGTTCCAGCTTCCCGAAGGCCATCCACGGCTTGGTTCAGGAGAGCTCCTGCGGTGGAGAGGTCCGTTCCTTCTTCCTGGGCTTGAGACAGGGCTGCCCGGCCCAGAGAGAGACGGTCCAGGGCTATACTCAAAAGCTGATTATTTTGTTCGGCGATTTCCAGAGCTTTCCCGGCCCTCTTCTGGACCTCCAGCCACTCTCCTTTGCTAAGTAAGAGGTCGCAAAATCGGAAGCCCTTGACAGAATATAAGAAGGAGTTCTCCGGCTGGCGTTTTTCCTGCATCTCCTCCGCCTCTCGTAAAAGTTCCTCCGCTTCTTTGATTTTACCTGCCTGATGGAGGGCATCGGCCAGGGCGGTTCGCTCGCTTTCCATGCGCGAACCATCCCCGCTTCGGTCGGCATAATCTATGCTTCGTCTCCCGTAATCCACCCCCTTTTGTAGTTGCCCCAGAGTAAGAAGGAGTTGGCTGAGGCTGCCAGATGCGTTGGCAGAAAATTCCCAGTTTTTCTGGGCGACATACTGATCCAAAGATGCCTGAAAGGGCTGGAGCGATTCCCGCAACCGTCCCAGAGCACGGAGACCAAAGGCCGCCCAGTTTAAAACACCCGCTTTCGCAGTATCCACAAGTCCGGGAGCAGGTTTGTCCCAGGGCGACTCAAAAAAGCAGGCCACCGCTGCCAGGTCCATCCCAAAGGCGCCAAGTTGTTTATTAATATAGGCTTCACCCTTTCTCAAAATCCGTTCATAATAGACATCATCCAGCGTCTCCTGATGCCGTCCCGCCCAGCAGCCATGGGGTATAGCAGCAAATAGGGGGGCCATCTCCTCCAGGGTGTCGGGATGCTGCTTTTCCGGTAGATGCCTGTAATATTCGTAAAGCCTGTTGTGGGCTTCCTTCCATGCCTCCGGGTATTCCTTCCGCAGCCTCTCTCCGAAATGCTCCCGCACCAGGGGATGGCAGTCCAGGGCCACGGGCTGGTCCGGGTCCACGTCTTTATCTTCCACCAGGCCCAGGTTCCGCAGGTGGTCGATGGCGTACTGCCACTGCACCTGGGAGAGGGGCTGCAATGCATTGGTGAGACCCTGAATGGCCGGGTCCGTGCGAAGGACGTTGATGGCCCCTGCCTCCGCCGGACGGTCGAAGAGTCCCATGAGATAGAGAATATCGAGTTGCGGTTTACCCTTTAGCCAGGTTTCGTATGCCTGCATGACGCGCCGTGCGTGTTTGCCTTGCCTCTCCTCCTCTTCCAGGGGGGGAAGCTGATGGCGCTTTTGCACATCGCCATGATGAACCGCAGCCAGGTAACCGCCCAGGAGGGTGAGGCTCAGGGCGTGGCCTTTGAAGTCAGCGGAGGCCTCCTCCAGCTCTTTTTCAGATCCCATAACTCCCAGGTGATTCAGAAGGGCCGCCCCATCCACAGGTAACAGATTATCCAGGGCAACGGCATGTACGGAGTTGCCTTCCATCTGCTCCAACTCCTTCAGCTTCATCCTGGTGCTAATGACGCACAGGACGTGGCCATTGGGAGAGCGGGCCAGCTCCTTCAACAGGGCCAGCATTCCCTGGTCCTTCAGGCGGCCTCCCATGGGTCCGGGAACATACTGCAACGGTTCCAGTCCGTCCAGGATGAGCAAGGTGGGTTTCTTTTGAATCAATTCCGCCAGGCGGACTCCTTTATCCCAGGCGGAGCCTTTTGCGGGATCTTCGTCGCCGAACATTTTAAGGGCGTGGGCCAGGAATTCGTCTGCCGAGGCCTGCCTCTCTTCCCTGGTGCCCTGGCTGTAAAAGGACCAACCGTAGGCCCGTCTCGCGCCCCGATAGTGGTGATGCTGCATGTCGTTCAGCCATTCATTCACCAGGGCGCTTTTGCCTACTCCGCCCCACGCTTCCAGGACCAGGATACGGGTGTGGTGGTCCGCCCATATCTTGTTCAGGAACGTCAATTCCTTTTCCCTGCCGAAGAGTTCCCTGCCGGTCTCGGGGAGTCTGCTTAGGTAGGTGTGGGTGTGGGGGGCATCGGGTTCGGCCTTGGCGGCCTCAATCTCTTCATGGAACATATCGTCCAGCACATCCACCAAGTGGGTGAGGTTGTTGGCGATATGATGATCGTCTCCTGCGGAAAGGGGGACGCCGTTGAAGGGATGGGCCTGAAGGTCTTTCAGCCACGGAACTCTTTTCCAGCCGCAGGGCCAGGCAATGAGTGGGATGAGGCGCATCCCCTCCGTCTTTCTTTTATCCAAAAGGATGGGAACCTCTTCGCCGCGAATGAAGTCGGAATTCAGGTAGTCTACGGAAATGATCATGATGGCGATCTTTGCCTCGTGGATGGCTTTTTCAATCTCTTTGTTCCATTCATCTCCGGGTTTGATTTGGCGGTCGTTCCAAACGTTGACACGGCCTTCCCGCATCAGGAGTCCCAGGTGGGAAATGAGCTTGTCCTTCCAGATTTCATCCTTATGGCTGTAGCTGATAAAGATCTTGGGGGCGGTTTTGGGACTGGTGTCCATGGTGGTCTTCTTTCAATATGGAGGTTCGGGGGTTAGGATTTAGGAGTTAGGGGTTAGGATTTAGGGTTCAATGGTTGAAAGCCTTGGTCCTTTAACCCTGAACCTGCTAGCCGTTAACGTCTACCTTCTTATGTTTCCCGCTCTTCCGGTTTGTCTTTTTCCTCAAGTTTCTTATCAAAACCAGCGATTCGAATATGCCAACTTCCTTCCTTCTCCTTCACTTCATAGACAATGACTTGTACTTCATCTCTTGTGATTTCCTGATGAGACTCCATATAGCTGTCCACAAAGGCTCTCTTTTCACTGTCACCGGGCTCTGCCTTGGTTTTCATGTCCAGCCACCCTGAATCCTCAATGATTTTGGACTTCAGTCCATACTCGAATATATTTCCCTCGGCTACGTAGAGGGCTCCTGCTTCCGGATCAACGGGGAAAGTTTCGCTGGCTGGACTTTGCCCATTCAGTCCTAAAAGAAACGCGAAAACAAACGCCCACAATACTCCCATTTTTTTTATAGCAACCATAATGTGGCCTCCTTAAAAATAATGGTTAAAAGTAGAATATAAGCAATGCTGATAATGCATGTGCCTATACCCATGAGATACTAGCAAATGTACCAGAGGTTCCCGAATTTATCAAGGAAAAATTCCTGAAGAGGATGATGGAAAACCGAAATCGTGAAGAGACTCAAAACATCAAACACATTAGTATGCTCGCAAAAAAAATATAATCACTTTATAACCCAGGCTCCGGAAAGAAATTGAAAATGTTATATTTATCAAGTACTTACCAGGTCTAATTCTGCGACTACACATCTTTTGAGAGCCTTGTACTTACTGGCTGAAAACGACATGCGACATCCCAATTTTATCCAAT
>JAJDAS010000407.1 GCA_029261755.1 Nitrospinia bacterium | reverse complement strand
CACCGCCGCCGTCGGCACCGCTAAGAAAGATGGAAGAGACTTGGTCTACCCCAAAACGAAACTGGGGGTTTCCCAAGCCTGTTTCTTTGTAAATAAAAACAGTGAATGGAAATTCACGGAGATGAATTCTTTAGACTCTATTACAATTGGTGTTATCCATGGTTATGCCTATTGGGAAGAAGTGAATAAATATATAGACTCGAATTTAAAATCTCATAAGGTTCAAGTAGCTCACGGAGACGCTCCTTTGAAAAGGAATGTGCAAAAGCTCCTAAAAGGCCGCATAGGGGCGGTCCTGGCCTATAGAAACGTCATGAAATTTTTATTAAAAGGCAGCGAACAGGCCACCTTGATTAAAGAAGCGGGTTGCGGTAAACCACAAGATTTGTACATTGCCTTTTCGCCTTTGGAGCCTAAAGCGAAAGAATATGCTAAACTTTTATCGGACGGCATGAAAAAACTGAGAACCTCGGGGCGGTTGAAAACCATTCTGGAGTCGTACGGGCTTCAGGATTGGGAGCATTAAGGGGAAGGCTCCAATTGGAGAAGTTAAAATATGAGGACTAAGACAAAATACGTGTGGATATGTCGTTTTTTTTTAGCCTTAATAATTTTGGGCTCTTCCATCACCAATGCCAAATCCGGAGACTCCAGGGAGGGTCCTGATATCGAGATTGGTGGGGCATTGTGGACTAACTATTCTTATCAGGACTTCAATAAAACAAACAAAGGCAAAGGAGGGGAACTGAACTTCGATTTGATACGCCTTGATATTAATGGAAGTTTCAATGATATTGTCATTTCAGCCCAATACCGTTGGTATAGTAATATGGCCGTGATACATCATGGCTGGATTGGGTACAACCTTAATACTGATTGGCAAATTCAGTTTGGCGTTACTCAGGCACCTTTTGGTATCCTCCCTTACGCCTCCCACAGTTACTGGTTTGGCGTACCCTATTATATCGGGATGGAGGACGATTATGACACAGGAATCAAGGTGGTTGGGAAAGAAGGGCCTTGGGATTTTAGTCTCGCGTTCTTCAAAAACGCTGAATGGGGAAACAGTGGAAAAACAGACCGCTATTCTTTTGATATTGTCCGGGATGAAAACCAAGGCCAATACAATGAGGAAGCTAATCAGGGTAATGCCAGGCTGGCCTACACATTAGAGCACAATGATTTTGGGAAAACAGAAATAGGAATATCCGGCCGATGGGGTGGGCTTTTTAACACAAACACGAATGACATGGGGTATCATTACGCCTATGCCGTCCACCTCAACGGTTTTTACGGCCCATTCAACCTGATGCTGGAGGCCGCTCATTATCAATACAACCCCCAAAATCCTTCCGGCACGGACTCCAAAACCGTGTTTATGGGGGCATTCGAGGATTCTTATTCCGTTGCTTCCGAAGGTACCGTGCTTATTGCGGATGTGAGTTGGGATGTGCCCGTGTCTTTGGGACCTATTAGCAAGTTAACGTTTTACAATGACTATAGTGTATTGCTAAAACAAGAGGACTCCTATCATGATTCTCATATCAACACAGTGGGCGTGATGATTAGCGCCGTTCCCGTTTATGTTTACATTGACGCCATAATAGGGAAAAATATGGTTTGGCTGGGCGGACCCTTAGATGCCTTGGCTGCCGGAAAAGCCAATGCCGGGTGGAAGACTCGTTTTAATATTAATATTGAATATTTTTTCTAACTATTTAGCGTAGCTTGCATTTATTATCCACTACTCTCTGGTTCCCAGGCTCTGCCTGGGAATCCATACTCTGGAGGCTCTGCCTCCTGTATTTACCAGACAGCAGCGTTAACGATAAGTTCGTTAACCATAGTGGAACTTGAAGCAGAGTTAGAAATCATGCGAGGCAGGAGCCTCGCGGAATGCATTCCCAGGGAGGACCCTGGGAACGAGAGGTTGTGTGTCCGTCACACTAACAAAAAACACACTGAACAATTACTATTTTTTTTTGATTAAAATGACCTGTAAACCAAATAAGCAAATGATAGAAGGCGGAAAATATTTTTTCTATTCAATGTTCTCGCACTACTTTTTTTCAACAGCCACACTTACTTTATTAGTGGTAGGGTGCAATATCATTGCTGTTAACGCTTTTGCGGAGGAAGTAGTTCTTATTTCAACGGGTGAGTATGCTCCCTGGACGGGTAAAGCATTGAGACATAATGGTTTTGTCAACCATGTAATTACAGAAGCATTTAAGCGGGGAGGCTATTCTGCTCAATATACTTATTACCCCTGGAAGAGAAATTATCAACAGGCTAAATTAGAAAAATTTCATGCTACTTCCTATTGGTATAAAAGTAAGGATAGAGAAAATGATTTCTATTATAGCGACCCGATAAGTACTGAGAAACTTGTCTTTTTTCATTTGAAATCAAATCCAATGATCGATTGGGACACATTGAATGACTTAAGAAAATATCGCATTGGAGCAACAAATGGATATACATATACCAAAGAATTTTGGGATGCGGAAAAATCTAAAAAATTAGAAATTCAGACAACTAATTCTGATGCACAGAATTTTTTAAAACTTTTAAAAGGAAGAATTGATATTTTCCCAGCCACATTACTAACTGGGAAAAGCATCCTTCAAAAAGAGTTTGACATAGCCAAGTCTACTTTAATTACCTTTCATCCAAAACCATTGTCTGAGACAACAGGGCACTTGTTGTTTCCAAAGAGTAGGGAAGATTCTGAAAAGCTCATACAGTTGTTTAATAAAGGGCTTGCTATGCTAAAGAAAGAGGGATTGTATGATAAGTTTATGGATGATTTATTAGCAGGAAAATACAGTAAATAAAAAACTTATATCTTTACTTTAGGAAAGCGGCCGTAACATTTTAGCGTTTTCTCTCGTTCCCAGGCTCTGCCTCAATGCCATGAAGTTAAGGGTTTTTGTTTTGGGTTTTGATCTTTTTGGGTCCCGGAGGGACAACTGAAATTAGCCCAGCGATTTATCGCTGGGTCTGCCGTCAGAGGTTTTAAGTCCCGTAGGGACGGCTGAAAAACGATGTGGAACGGGCTCTGGCGTTCAGTCGTCCCTACGGGACTTAATGGTTTGGGTTCTTTAACCCAGCAATGAATTGCTGGGCTATTCTCAAGTGTCCCTCCGGGACAAAGCCGGAAAATTTCCCTTAACTTAATGGCATTCAGGCTCTGCCTGGGAATGGTTACCCGGAGGCTCTGCCTCCTGTATGAAAGGTTGGAAAATTTCGCACCCCACGCTTTCTCACGGAGAGCCTAAGAACCGGAGACACACTTCCTTCACATAAGAGGCAGAGCCTCTTAAACTGCATTCCCAGGCAGAGCCTTGGAACGAGAATCAAAAGGAGAGAGATTATGTTTTCAAAAAAACTGTTCAACCTTATTTTCGCTTTAGCCCTGGTTCCACTCCTTTCCCTACCCTCCCCTGCTTCCGCCAAATCCATGGATGATTTAGAAATATGGACGGAAATTTATCCGCCATATAACTTCAAAGGTAACGGGAAATTAAAAGGGATTTCCGTTGATCTCATGGTTTTAATGCTAAGAACGGTGAATTCTAAACTTACTCGCGAAGATATTAAACTTGCCCCATGGGCGCGCGGGTACAGGTCAGTCCTTAATAAAAAAAATAACGTGCTTTTTTCCACAACAAGAACGAAAGAAAGGGAAAAGCATTTTAAGTGGGTCGGGCCAATCACTACAACCACTGTGTCCGTTTTTGCGAGGAAAGATAATAATATAAAAATTCAATCTATAGAGGATATAACAAAATACCGAATAGGTGTGGTGATAGATGATATTGGAGAACAACTTTTAGTGACTGCTGGAGTACCATTAATTAAGTTGGACCGTATCGGAGGAACAGATGTCATCCGTCAATCCATAAGAAAAATGAATAAAAGCAGAATTGATCTTTTTTGTTATGAGGAAAGTGCGGCAAAATGGACCATTAAAAAAAATGGGTTTAATCCCAGTGATTACGAAGTAGTGTATATACTAAAAAAAGGCGAGCTGTATTATACCTTTAATAAAAAGACGCCGGATGCAGTGTTACAAAAATTGCAAAACGCGCTGGATGAACTGAAAAAAGATGGGAGCTACCAAAAGATATTGGATAAGTATTTGGAATGAAATTTTAAGCAAAAAGAACATTCACCACAGAGGGCACGGAGAACACAGAGAAAAACAAAAGAATAAAAAAAAGGATAAAAATATTTTGTTCTTGTTTTTGTTTTAATCTTTTCTCTGTGCCCTCTGTGGTGAATGTTCTTGTTTTTGTTCTTAATCTTGAGGATTTATGGCTAAAAAAAGCATCAGCAAACAGTTTAACCGCTCCATCATAAAGGTTGTCCTTGTCCTCCTTCTGCTCTTTTCCGTGGGAGTGGTGATTTACGGCATCAACAAAATGGATAGACGGTTAAACGACCAGTTGCATTATGTTTCCGAGCTAGCCCAGTCCAGCCTCCCAAGCGCCATTTGGAATATGGACGATAAGGCCATGGATGACACCCTCAACGCCCTATTCCTGGATGAAAATATCGTTTACCTCGCCGTTGTAGCCGATGAAGAAATAATAGCAAAAAAACACCAGCCGGTTTATAAAACAAAAGAATTTACGTTTTTCAAAGGCTCTTCCGATTTTGTTTTCCTGGAAAGCACCATATACTATGAAGAAAATGAAGCAGGCAAAGTTCAAATTGTGGTTTCCAAAGAAAATTATAAGGCGGAACTTATGGCGCAAGTCCTCGCCATCATTGCCTTGTCACTTGTCCTCATTTTGCTGATCACCCTCCGCTCCATTACCATTTCCAAAAAACTTATTTTTCGACCATTGGCGGGACTGGAGAGCTCGGCTTCCTCCATTGCGGGCGGAGACCTGGACGTGAAAATTTCCTATGATCATGAAGACGAGATAGGGAGCCTGAGCCGTTCCGTTGATACCATGCGGAAGTCCGCAAAAAACCTAGTTCACGATTTAAATGAGGCAAATAGAGGTTTGGAAAAACGCATTGAAGATCGGACCGCAGAGCTAACCAGGTCAGCGGACGAACTTCGGAAGGCCAAGGAAGAGGCCGAAAATGCAGCCAAATTTAAGGAAGGCTTGAATGAACTATCCCAGGCCATGCAGGGAGTTCAGGATACAAGGATTTTATCCAAAAAAGTTCTCCGTTTTATGGTGGATTATTTAAAACTGCCTCTCGGGGCCTTCTTTGCCTTGGATGGAGAGAGCAAATTTAAACGATTTGCGGACTTCGGATACCCGCATAAAAAAACCTTTCCTGACTTGATAGCTATGGGGTCGGGTCTGATAGGCCAGGCCGCTTTGGAAGGAAAGTCTATTACCCTCCGGGATATCCCGGATTATGCCAAGGCTTCCTTTGGTTTTGGAGAGGCCCACCCCGAAGAAATTCTTCTGTTTCCATTAATCTACGATAACCAAACCGTTGGGGTCATGGAACTGGGAAGTTTTAAGGAATTCACGCCTAACCAACTTAACTGGATTAAAGAAGCGGGCAGATCCATATCCGTGGTCCTTCGTGCCACCCTTGATAATACAAATAGAAAACGCCATGCGGAAATGCTCAGGGAAAGCGAAGAACGCTTGGAACTGGTTTTGGAAGGGGGCGGCTTCAGTTTTTGGGACGTAAATTTTCAAACGATGAAAACCGTTGTGAATAAACAATGGGCTGAAATGTTAGGCTACACTTTGAATGAAATCGATGATGTCCATACCCTTTGGCAAGAGAGCATCCACCCTGACGACCGGGACCGGGTTTTAAAAACCGGCAAGGATTACAAAGAAGGTCTAATTTCAAGCTATGAAGTGGAATACAGAATTTACACCAGGCAAAAAGAAATGAAACGCGTGATATCCAAAGGAAAAATTGTGGAACACGATGACCAGGGAGTTCCAACTAGGATGGTGGGCACGGTTATTAATATAACGGAGCGGCGTAAACCCAGCCCAAAAAAAAGTGACTAAAGTGCATAAAGTTTGAAGTGCCTAAAGTTGCGGTAGAGTTTTTAAAAAAAAGAGTTGGACCAGGTCTCTGACCTGATCCTTTCCACGATTCTACCCGGAAACTCCGTTTCCGTGTTTTACGAACCGTCATCATGGTTCTTTTTTTTGAAATGCGCCCTAAGTACGTGCGGAGCTTTTTAATAAGGTAAGCCAACAGAGTTGGCTTGGTTATAGTTTAGGCTCAAGTCAGTGACTTGAGCCAACACATGTGGTCCTTTTTAAGTCAAGGCGGCTGAATAGGTACCTTCTCTTTAATTTAACGGCATTGTGGCACCGCCCGGGAACGAGAGAACTCAGAACCATTGAACCATTGAACGATTGAACCTTGAACCATTGAACCTTGAATCTTGAAGCTTGAACCCTGAACCTAAGCACTTAACATGAAAATCTCAACCAAACTTCCCATATTTGTTGTCCTCCTGGCCCTGGCCGCATCATCCGTTGTGGGCTATCTGGCCTATTCCAAAGCAACTGAGGAAATGATTTCCAGCGAAAAGGAAAAGTTGGTGGCCTTGCTGGAAACACGTAAATCAGAGCTTACATCCTACCTGGATTCCATCCGCCAGGACATGAGAATCCTTGCGTCCACTCATATCGTTCAAGAAGGCCTTGTGGAATTTGAAAGAACCTGGGAACTGCTGGATGCTGGCTACAAAAAAAAGCTGCAAGATTATTATGTCTATTCCAACCCCTTTCCAACGGGAGAAAAGGACAAGCTGCATGACGCAAAGGACGGGTCCGCTTACAGCGCTGTCCACGCATCTTTTCATCCGTCCATAAGGGGATTTTTAAAAGAGCGGGGCTATTACGATATCTTTTTGATTGCCACGGACGGGGATCTGGTTTATACCGTTTTTAAAGAAGCGGACTTTGGAACCAATCTTCTTAGAGAAATGTGGAAAGACACCGACCTGAGCCTTGCCTTTCGCACAACCCGGGCTGATCCCCAAAAAGGACATCTGGCATTTTTTGATTTCAATTTTTATAAACCGAGCCAAAATGCCCCAGCCGGTTTCATCGCCACCCCGGTCCTTGATGTTCAAGGAACCTTCCTTGGCGTTCTAGCCTTTCAAATGCCCATCGCCCGCATCAATAAAATCATGCAGGCTCACGCGGGTATGGGAGAAACGGGGGAAACATACATAGTGGGGAAAGACAGGCTCATGCGAAGCAACTCTCGCTTCAGCAAGGAATCCAGTATCCTTAAGGTTAAAGTGGATACAGAAACGGCACAGTTAGCTCTTTTGGGAAAAAAAGGGGTCCGCTTTACTACTGATTACAGAGGCGTGTCCGTCCTTTCCGCTTATGCCCCGCTGGAGTTTATGGGGATTCGATGGGCGCTTCTCGCGGAAATAGATAAGAGAGAGATTCTGGCGCCTGTGGTACGAATGCGAAATTTCATGCTTGCGGGACTAGGAATTATTTTATTTTTCGTCATTGCCCTTGGCGTTACTTTTGCCCGCACCCTCACCAGTCCTTTGAGTAAAGTCACCACGGCCATGGGACATCTGGCCCGGGGGAACCTGGACGTCCATGTGCCGAAAAACAACCGCCGTGATGAAATTGGAGACCTCATCAAGGCCCTCGGCGTATTTTATGAAAACAGCCTACAGCTAAAAAAAGATGAAAAAGAATTAAGAAAACTATTGATGACTGTGGAGCATAGCCCTGTGTCCATAACCATGACAGACCTAAAGGGGAATATAGAGTATGTCAATCCCAAATTTACCGAGGTTACGGGATATACCCTTGAGGACGTCCTGGGGAAAAACCCTCGTATCATGAAATCTGACCGGACCCCACCAGAACTATATAAGGAATTATGGACCAATATTACCTCCGGCCTCGATTGGAAGGGAGAAATACAGAACAAAAAAAAGAACGGTGAACTCTATTGGGGGCACCTTCACATCGCCCCGATTAAATCCCCCGACGGGAGCTTTGATCATTTTATTGCCGTAAAGGAAGACATCACCGAACGAAAGGACACCGAGCATAAACTCGCAATAGCCAAGGAAGAGGCCGAGTCCGCCACTTTGTTTAAGAGCGGTTTGAATGAACTGAACAGCACAATGGAAAACATTCAGGACGTCACCACCCTCACCAATAACATCGTAAGCTTCATCGCCCGTTTCTTCAAAATCCCCTTAACCGCCTTTTTTGTCCTGAATCAAGAAAAGGTGTTCCAGCGCATTGCCGGCTACGGTTATCCCCAGAGTAAGAACCTGCCCGACTATTTTAAGTTTGGGGAAGGTCTCATCGGTCAGGCCGCGAAAGACAAAAAATCTATCAAGGTAAGTGAAATTCCGGATTATGCCAAGGTGAACCTGGGTTTCGGCGCCGCATCTCCAAAAGTGATTTTAGTATATCCCATAATTTATAACGAAAAGACCATCGGAATTATGGAGATGGGAAGCTTTCAGGACTTTACCAAGGACCAAATGGATTGGTTGGACCAAGCCGAAAAAAACATTGCCGCAGCCCTTCAAACCATAATCGACTTTAATGAAATAAAACGAAGTGAGCAGGTGCTTCGAGAAAACGAGGGACAGCTACAAACCGCCAAACAGCAAGCGGAGGCCGCCACTCAGACAAAAAGTGATTTTCTTGCCAACATGAGTCACGAAATACGCACACCCATGAACGCCATCATAGGCATGAGCTACCTGGCCCTGAAAACGGAGTTGAACCCAAAACAGCATGACTACCTGGTAAAGATAGAAAACGCGGCTAAGTCTTTGTTAGGGATTATCAATGACATACTCGACTTCTCGAAAATCGAGGCCGGTAAACTGGAAATGGAGTCCGTCAGTTTCAAATTGGATGGTGTCCTGGAAAACCTCGCAAACCTGATCAGCGTCAAAGCCGAGGAAAAAAAGCTCCAGGTCCTCTTCTCCACGGCTGAGAATGTACCTTTTTCCTTAATGGGAGACCCGTTACGGTTGGGGCAGGTCCTGATCAATCTTTGCAACAACGCTGTGAAGTTCACGGATGAAGGAGAAATTGTGGTATCCGCGAAACTATTGGAGGAAGAATCCGATGCGGTGAAGGTTCAGTTTTCCGTTCGGGACAGCGGCATCGGTTTAACCAAAGAACAAGTGGGCAAGCTGTTTCAGTCCTTTTCCCAGGCGGACGCCTCCACCACCAGAAAATACGGCGGAACCGGATTAGGTTTAACCATCTCCAAATGCCTTGTGGAAATGATGGATGGAAAGATTTGGGTGGAAAGCGAATATGGCAAAGGCAGTTCCTTTATCTTTTCGGCAAAGTTCGGAAAAAGTACGGAAAAAACCGAGGGGCGCCACTTCCGTGCGGAAGAGTTAAAAGGAATGAGGGTTTTGGTAGTGGACGATAACGCCACGGCCAGAGAGGTTTTTAAGGAGACCATGGAATCCTTTTCTTTCAAAGTCGAGAGCGTCGGGTCCGGGCAAGAGGCGTTGGATACCCTGGAACAAGCAGACGAGAATGATCCTTTTAAGCTGGTATTAATGGACTGGAAAATGCCAGGGATGGATGGAATCGAAACCTCCCAGCGCATTAAAGAGAGTTCCAAAATATCGTCGCAGCCCCGCATTATCTTGGTCACCGCCTATGGCAGGGAAGAGGTGATGCATCGGGTGGAAAAGGCCGGTCTGGATGCTTTTCTGCTTAAGCCGGTGAGCAACTCCTTGCTTTTTAACACCACCATGGAAGTTTTTGGGAAAGAGGTTTCGCAGAGCAAAGGAACACGGCAAAGGGAAGCGGGAAAAGAAGAGGCTGGAAAAAAAGTTCGGGGGGCCTCCGTTCTTCTTGCGGAAGATAACGAAATAAACCAACAGATAGCGGTGGAACTTCTTGAGGCTGTGGGTGTAAAGGTGGAGGTGGTGGATAACGGCAGAAAGGCCGTAGAAGCGGTGAAAGGGACAGAATACGATCTGGTTCTCATGGACCTGCAGATGCCGGTGATGGGCGGACTGGACGCTACCAGGGAAATTAGGGAAACAGAGGACAGAGAGCAGAAGACAGAAGACGGAAAGGACAAACCCACAACCCGCCTCCCTATCGTGGCTATGACGGCAAACGCAATGAAAGAGGATATAGACCGTTGTCTGGAAGCCGGAATGCAAGGCCATGTGGCCAAACCCATTGATACGGAGGAACTTTACAGGGCCTTAGTGAAATGGATTGAACCGAAAGAGCAGGGGGCTTCAATGGAAGATTTAAGATTGAAGAATGAAGATTTGAAAACAGAAATTCCCACCCCGAAAACCGAACCTGTCGCCTCGCAACCCGCAACCAGGGATCCGCAACCCGACATCCCCGACCTTCCCGGAATAAAAGTAGATTTGGGTCTTCAAAGAGTGGGAGGCAATAAAAAGCTGTATAGGAAAATACTAGGCGATTTTAAGGAAAACTATCCCAACTTTACGAAAAAAATAAAAACCAGTTTGGAAGATATGGACAATCCAGTAGCCGAAAGATTGGCTCATACCATAAAAGGTGTTGCCGGCAATATTGGAGCGGAAGAGCTAAATAAGGCCGCAGCGGAATTGGAAGCGGTGATAAAGAAGGAAGAGATGGGCGCATACAAAGAAAAGCTGAAAAATTTTGCAAAAAAGTTAAACTTTGTAATGGAATCTTTGAAAGAGCTTAAAACCGATGAAGAACCGGGGTTAAAGAAAAAGGCTGAGGGAGCCGCTGCATCTTCCAAAGAAGAACTCCTTGCGGTTTTAAATAAGCTGGAACCCTTTGTTAAAAAACGAAAGCCCAAAGACAGCAAGCAAGTCATGGAAGAGATAAACGAGTTAGTCTGGCCCGATGAGTTCCATAAGGAAATTAATGAACTGGGAGGGTTTATCAAGAAGTATAAGTTTAAGGATGCGGTTGGGGTTTTGGAGTCGTTAATAAAGAAAACCACAAATTACACTTAACGCTTAGGAAGGCAGGAAAAAAACAAAAAAAAATTAAAATTCCTGGAATCCCTGGTTTCCTAAGGGTACAAAGATTTTGGGGGTTATTTAAAGAAAAGGGCTTTCTTAAAGTCATATAACGCTGAGGAATATAGGAAAGACAGGAAAAAGGCAAAAAAAAAAGGCTTTAAATTCCTGTAATTCCTGTATTCCTAAGGGTAAAAAGGTTTGGGGGTTATGAAAGAAAAGGGCTTTCTTAAAGTCTTATTACTCTGAGGAAGGCAGGAAGGGCAGGAAGAAAATAAAAGAACACAATAAGAAAATATTTAATTCCTAAGTAGTTCCTGCTTTCCTTGAAGAAAAAGGAGATATCGATGCCACTTGAACTGGAAGAGATGACTGGAAAAATTATCGAGGCTGCAATTGAAGTCCATAAAATTCTTGGTCCAGGGTTTATAGAGTCAGTATATGAAAACGCATTAGCATTAGAATTTGAAGAAAGAGGAATTCCTTTTAAAAGGCAATTAGAAATACCTGTGCCGTATAAAACTGGTAACGCAGGCAAACATCGACTGGATATGTTTGTATTCGAGAATATAGTTGTAGAATTAAAAGCCACAAAAAATATTGAAAATATTCACTTCGCATTTGCCCGCTCTTATGTGAAAGCCATTAAAAGGGAACACGGTCTCATTCTAAATTTTTCCAAGCCTACTCTGGAAATTAAGAGAGTCATCTATAAGGAATAATTCATTTTAAATTCATATAACGCTTAGGAAGACGGGAAGGGCAGGAAAAAAACAAAAAAAATAAAGATTCCTGTAGTTCATGCATTCTTAAGCCCATACTATTTGAGGTTATAAAATGTCACAAAAAATAATCTGGACAAAAGAACTTACCTTAGGCCTTCCCGAAATTGATACCCAACACGCATTCCTGGTAAAGCTCATCAATATCTGCATTGACTCCAGTGAAAAAATGGCCCAGGTTCATATTCAAAAAGAACACTTGGAAAATTTAAGAAAATATGTTGTGTGGCATTTCCAGTCCGAGGAAAACTTAATGGCAATGTACAACTATCCAGGTATCAAGACTCATAAGGAAGAACACGATGACCTGCTTACCATTCTCGAAAGCTCCATGGAAAAAATAAACGAAAAGGGAACTGGCGCGACAAATTTGGCTGAAATTTTTCCCGGCTGGTTCGGAGGCCATTCCTTTGGCTATGACCAGGAAATGGCGGACTTTATTAATAATATAAGAGGGAAGCATGAAAAATCTTAAGACGCCCATTAAGGCGTTTCTCTTATCCCTGACTTTGAGCATAACGGTATTCCTGCTTGTTGTTTACGGCATATATCACCTAAACGAAAAATACAAGGAGCAGGATGCTTTTAATACGGAAGCACTATACTTGATTGGCCAAATAGTCTACCTAGACGAAGTGTTGACCATGTCCACGACCTTAGCCTCTGAAACCGGGGACCTCGCTTGGAAAGAAAGGTATGAAGTTCATGTTGTTGAACTTGATAAAATCTTCGAAAAAATTATCGCCATATCTCCGAAACATGTAATCGGAGATTTTCAGCGAATTATGCATTTGACTAATCTCGAACTTGTCGGCTGGGAAAAAGGTACATTTGAGGCTATCCAATCGGGAAATCTTAAAAAAGCGCAGGGTTTATTAAAGAACCAGGATTACCTAAACGCCAAGGAAACTTACTCCCACAGCGTGAAAAATTTGATCAAAAGACTTAATAAACACATTTCAAATGCCCAGAAGAATAATGAAAAGGTATCTCATTACATTTTCATTCTTTCTATTGTCGGTTTTGTAATGATTTCAGCAGGCTGGACCAGAACTATTAGCCTGCAAAAAAAAGCATCCAAAGAAAACCGGGAAATATATGAAACCCTGGACGCAACAGTGGAACAGAGGACTTCAGAACTTCGAGTTTTTTCACAAGCCGTGGAACAGAGTCCGGCTTCCATAACCATCACGGACCTGGAGGGAAATATTGAATATGTAAACCCAAAGTTTATGCAGGTTTCGGGATATACTCTCAAAGAAATTCAAGGGAAAAATATGAGAATCCTGCAGTCAGGTAAGACACCCCTGGAAAAATATCAAGATCTATGGCGCACCATAAACGCCGGACAAGAATGGCAGGGAGAGTTTCTTAACAGGAAAAAAAACGGAGAACTTTTTTGGGAGTCCGTTTCCATTTCACCCATAAAACTACCTGACGGCTCTTTTAACCAATTTATTGCGCTGAAGGAAGAAATCACCCAACGGAAAGAAACGGAAAAGAACATTGCCCAACTCAAGGAAGAAGCGGAATTAAACGCTAAATTCAAAGCCGGCCTAAGCGACCTTTCCGAGGTGATGCAGGGCGAGCAGGATATTTCCACTTTGGCTAATAATATCATTTGCTTTATAGCAAGGTTTTTAAATCTTCCCCTGGCTGCCTTTTTTGTAATGAACAGAGAAAACAAGCTTCAGCGCGTGGCAGATTACGGCTACCCCAAAAATAAAGAAATACCGGAATTTTTTGAACTCGGATCAGGTTATATCGGCCAGGCAGCGAAAGAAGAGCAACTTATCCTGGTCACGGATATGCCAGAGCATACCAGGGTAACTTTTGGCTTTGGCCAAGCGCCTCCCCAACTAGTAGCTGTCCTTCCATTAATCCACAACACCATATCCATAGGCGTATTGGAACTGGGGAGCCTGGAAGAATTCACCGACCAGCAATGGCTCTGGCTTGAGCAAATGTTGGACCCTGTCACTAAAGTCCTTCGCTCTAATCTGGACGCCTCCGACCGCAGGCGCAATGCCGAGATGCTACAGGAAAGCGAACTGCGGGTGCGCGCCATTTTGGAAACAGCCCCGGATGCCATCATTACTATCACGGAAAAGGGGATGGTTGAGTCTTTTAATCCAGCCTCCGAAGCTCTATTCGGCTACCAAGCAAATGAAGTGATTGGCAAGAATATCAAAATGCTCATGCCGGAACCATACCATAGTGAACATGACGGGTTCCTGGCAAAATATCTTAAAACAGGCGAAAAGAAAGTCATAGGCCAAGTACGGGAAGTGGTGGCTATGCGAAAAGACGGCTCCACCTTTCCCATTGACTTAAAAGCTAACGAAATGTTTGTGGGGGAAAAACGAATATTCATTGGCATGATCCGGGATATTTCTGAGCGCAAGAAAGCGGTAAAAGAACTTCAACAAAGAACCGACCTGATTAGTATGATGCATAGAATTGCGGTGCACGCCAACGAGGCCGAGGAAGTGGATGGCCTTTTGGCTAATGTACTTTCGGAAATCTGTAGACATCAAGGATGGCAACTCGGCCATTTTTATATGCGGAAAGGAGAAGAGAGTCCCACACTCGTTCCAAGCGGTATTTGGTACAAAGAGGACCCAAAACGATTCGAGGAGTTTTGTAGCATCACCGAAAAAACAAATTTTGAACTTGGCGCTGGGCTTCCCGGCCGTGCTATGGAAAGTCTCTTGCCGGAATGGATAGAAAATGTCTATACGGATCCCAACTTTCCCCGTGCCACCAAGTTAAAGGATTTTGGATTTCGATCCGGGTATGGTTTCCCCATTGCGATAGGAGATCAAGTGGAATCGGTCATGGAATTTTTCTTCACGGAGCAAAAGCCGCCGGGCCGACATTTTGTTGATGCCCTTAGCCAGATAGGTTACCAACTGGGAATAGTAATGGAACGGAAACTTATTGAACAAGAGCTGGAACAGGCAAGAGAGACCGCAGAAATGGCCGCGCAGGAGCTAACCCAAACCCTGGAGGTCTCCGAGGGCTTGCGTATGGAAGCGGATTTCGCCAAGGAAGAATCGGACCGGCTTTCCGTGGAGGCGGAAGTGGCCAATAAAAGCAAAAGCGATTTCCTGGCCAACATGAGCCACGAGATCCGCACCCCCATGAACGCCATTATCGGCATGTCCCACCTTTGTCTGCAAACTGATTTAACTCCCAAACAAACGGACTATTTGCAAAAGGTTCACAATGCCTCCCACTCTTTACTTGGAATCATCAACGACATTCTTGATTTCTCCAAGATCGAAGCAGGGAAGATGGATATGGAATCCGTGGAGTTCCATTTGGAAGAGGTGCTTAAAAATTTGTCCAATCTTGTTACCTTAAAAACCCAGGAAAAAGGAATCGAGTTTCTTTTTCAAATTGACCCGAACATTCCGGACAATCTCAAAGGCGACCCCCTTCGCTTGGGCCAGGTCCTCACTAACCTAACCAATAATTCTGTTAAATTTACCGAAAAAGGGGAAATTCTTGTTTCCATTGAAACGCAAGAGGCAATGGGCGACCAGGTAACCCTCCAGTTTTCAATAAAAGATACCGGTATCGGAATGACCCGGGAACAGGTTGAAAAGCTTTTCCAGCCCTTTACCCAAGCGGACGCTTCTACCACCAGGAAATATGGCGGAACGGGGCTTGGGCTTACCATTTGCAAACGGTTGGTGGAAATGATGAACGGTAAGATCTGGGTGGAGAGCGAGCCTGGCCTGGGAAGTAACTTTCTCTTTACCGCAACTTTCGGTTGTTCCGGGAAGGAAAAGAAGAAACGATTGCTTCCTCCACCTGACCTGCGCGGTTTAAAGATTTTGGTGGTGGACGACAACCAAACCTCAAGACTCCTTTTTAGAAAGGTGCTGGAATCCTTATCTTTTGAGGTTTCGGAAGCCGATTGCGGCGAAGGCGCATTAACGGAATTGGAAAAAGCGCCAAAGGAAAAACCCTTTGATTTGGTGTTTATGGATTGGAGAATGCCCGGCATAGAC
>JAJDAS010000406.1 GCA_029261755.1 Nitrospinia bacterium | reverse complement strand
AACCGAAAATCAAATTGGTTTTAGTATAGCAGCAATTTTCTTCATTAGTTGGGAACGTAAACCCATGAAAAAAAATAAATCCTTCTTCCTGCCGTACCTCCTTTCATTTCCAATTTTGCTTATCTGTACGCTTCCTTCCGGGGCGGCGGAGTTGAATGTCCCTGCCGACCACAAGACCATCGGCGAGGCAATGGCCAAAGCAGCTCCCGGCGACACCATAAAGGTTGCCCCAGGGACCTACAAAGAGAACGTGGTTTTGAAAAATGAGGTGGCCTTGAAGGGCGCAGGGATAGGGGAGAGCATCATCAATGGAGGAGGCAACGGTTCAGTGGTGGTCTGTAGCGACGGCTCCACGCTGGAAGGATTTACCATCAAAAACAGCGGCAAGGCAGGGACCTCCGGGAACACCATGGACGCAGGGGTGAAGGTGGACCACGGTAACGCCACCGTTTCAGGGAATAGGATTGAGTCCAACAACACAGGCGTTCTGTTGAACCATGCCGCCGAGTCCAGGGTCCTGAACAACCGGATTTTGCACAATGATCGGTACGGAGTCTATATCCTCTACGGAAAGTCGGAGGTGGGGAACAACCTCGTCATCGGGAATGGACAGATGGCGATCTACAGCGGCTATTCCGAGCCGAAAGTGCTAAACAACGTCCTCTCTCAAAGCAACACCCTACTTTTCAGCGAAGTCTCCCGGGTTACCATCAAACAGAACATTCTCACCCAGGCGGGTTCCAACGCCATTCAGATTGCGGAAGACCTCAGGGACCAGGAAGGCGTGGCTCCCGTTATCTCTTACAATCTGCTTTGGAGAAACAACGCCGACTACGTGAACGCCAAGGCGGGGATCGGAGACCGGGTGGACAATCCAAAATTCGTCAATGCTAAAAAAGGAAACTACCGGCTGAAAAAAGGGTCGCCCGGCATAGACGCGGGTTCTCCGTCAAAAGATCTATCCGACCCGGACGGCTCCAGATGCGATATAGGCGCCTATGGAGGCCCTTGGGCGCAGGTGGCAGTCCAAAAAAAGGGGAAGGGTAAGAAAAAGAGGTACACTTTCAAAATCCCAAAGAAAAAGAAGGTCAGGGATGTATCGGACGCGGGCGGCAACTGGGAATCCATCGACATGAACAACGTGATCAAGAAAGCCCAGGGCAATTACCTCCTCTTCTGTTCCTCCTGCCACGGAGAAAAAGGGGACGGCCAGGGCCAGTTGGCTGGTGAACTGGAAGCCGCTCCCCGCAATCACCGCGACGCGGATATCATGAGCCAGCGCACCGATGAGGAGATTTTTAAAGTCATCAGCGAAGGGGGGCCTGCCATGGGCTTTACCGAGTCCATGCCACCCCACAATACTGTAATGCCCAAGGAGGATATCGAAGGTCTGGTGAAGTACATCCGTAAGCTATGCTCCTGTGAGTATCAAAAATAGGGACATTCTATATAATATAAAAACCTTAAATGCTAGCCCACGAAATACACGAAAGGACACGAAAAAAAGAATTTATTTTGTGATTTTTCGTGGATTTCGTGGGCCAACTTTTGGTTTTAGTTGTTTTTTTTTAAATTTCAAAGCAGGGGAGAAATGATGAAAAAAGTTTGGATTTGCCATTTGGCGCTTCTCATAGCGCTATCTTTATCCATGGGCTGTAGGGCCACAAAAAGCATAAAAAAATCCATCGACTCAACGGTGGGCTCCATGACCTCAAAAGCGGATTCGGAGCTTTTGGCACAGGTGCCGGACGAAAACCGTGTAAAATTAAGGCAGGCAGAGTTTGAATATGAGCTGTCCGGAGAAAAAAGGAAACTTGCTGAAATGAAGAAAGACCTGGTGGCCAGTGAGAAAAAATTCGCGGATTACGAGTATAGTTTGTCCAAAAAACGCTTCAAGGAGGCGGAGATTTCCGTAGATATTGCAAAGCTGGAAGCCATCGACCAATCCGGTTTGGGCAATAAGGAGACCAGCATCAATTCGCTGGGTGAGCAGAATGCCAAAAAACTGAGAGTTCAGGCGGAATGCGTAAAGATCCAGGCCAAGATAGATACCACCAAACTAAAAATAGCCGAATTGGCATCGCAAGTGAATGAACAGGAAGCGGCGATTCGAAATATGGAGAAGCCGGAAATTTCCCCCACTGAAATCATCATCCAATCTGGTGCAGAGGAGCAGGAGGAAGGTCTCCTCAGAGGGCCGAGAAGGTGAGGGCAACCCGGAACATCGAACAATGAACATCCAACGCTGAACATCGAAGAAGGTAAAAAGCCCACCAGTCGAGACTATAGTTCGATAGGTGGGCTTTTCTTTTTTTTAGGCTTCCTGAAAGTTGAAATCAGAAAAAATTTTTGGATTTAATCAAATTAGTTACAAGTGAAAGTTTTTTTGACAGGATGAACAAGAACAGATAAACAGGGTTGATCTTAAACAGATATTTCCATGCTTTTTTGAGGGTCTCTAAGGTTAGTACCTTTTCCTCTTCTCCACAACCACTCCAATGAGGCTGTGCCCGCCGTCTTTAGTTAATTCAATGTCGTCGTATTTAGGGTTAAGAGGATGCAGGATCCTGGTCTTTCCATACTTCTTGAGTTGTTTCAAAGTGGATTCATAATCCGCGTTGCAAACCACAACATAATCATTTTGCTCCTGCTTTTTGTAAGGGTCCACCACAATAATATCTCCCTCCCGGAACTCCGGCTCCATGCTGAAAAGGGGTCAAAAAGGGGTCAAAAAGGGGTCAAGTCCATTCTTGACTGCATTAACAATTTGTATTGTACTTTAAAGAGATTCAATCTAAAATCAAACATGGAAATAATTTCTTGTCGGAGTTAAATATTTTCACATTTATTTCTTATGCAGTCAAGAGTGGACTTGACCCCTTTTCTTTGCGAACCGGAGCGGAGTTCCAACAACCGGTTTTTTGGTTTTTCTTCCTGCCCTTCCTGCCTTCCTAAGCCTTCAAGGTTTCATCTTTTTTAAACTTTAGTACCGGATTTAACCCTTTTTTCTCTTAGGAAACCAGGAATTACAGGAAGCTTTCAATTTTTTCTTTGCAGATTTTTTCGGTTAATTTCACAAAGATTAAATTCAGGGTATGAAAATCCGCCCCAACCCCAAATAATTATTTAAATCCAAGGCAATATCAACTAGCCTGGACACACAACGTTCACGATATATTTTTTCATCTAACCGGTTAGTATTTCCAAGTGTAATAACTGGAAAAGATTTCTGCGTATTTTCCTCCCGTATTGTTTGCTCCAAAGAATCATCGCCTGCCATATTACGGTTGTCGGTCAACAAAACCATCCCGTTCTTCTGCGCAAAACGCCATACAAACCTATCATTGCTATTAGAAGGCATTCCCACATCCGCCAACATTGCCAATTCTATATTCACTAACTCCGACCACCCTTCGGCAACAAACGTACCCAGCAAAATTACAGCATGGCCTTCTATGTTGTGATCAGCCAAAATTTTCATGTTAAGCCTAATTCTTGCTTTTTTGCCTGCAATTTTTTCCAGATTTCTTCTTTTCCGGGTGGTGGTCCAGCTACCTCAATTTGATCAAAACGCTTTCGATTACGTTCCTCCCAATATTGGCGAATTTTATCATCTTGTTTTAAGACAAGTTGGTATTCAGCCTCCACTTCTTTTTTGTGAGCTTGAATATACTCCATGGCGTCATTAATTTGCTTGTCACTGAGATTTAGTCTGTCCCGGATGAGTTTTGGAGGCCAGTGAGCTTCAAGATAATCCATAATATTGTAGATCGTTATTCGTGTTCCTGCGATGGAAAGCCCCCTGTTCGTCCTGATAATGCTTTTTTCAAAAGTATTCGTTTTACTCATAAAATCACCTTCCCTATCCCATAAATTTTTATCTTTAGCACTGAATATAGCATCAGCGTTGTTAATTTAAAACGGTACTTTATTATACCTCACATCATTTCTTTTGATAGATTTACGGTAAATCCCGGGGTTTACAGTTGGCGTTCCCTTTTGGGGCAAAAGGAAATACCCTTGCTTAGTTTTTTGGTTTTTCTTCCTGCCCTTCCTGCCTTCCTAAGCCTTCAAGGTTTCATCTTTTTAAACTTTAGTACCGGATTAAAACCTTTTTTCTCTTAGGAAAGCAGGAATTACAGGAATTCAAATGGCATTGGTTGGGAAATGGCGGGAAGAAAATAATATCCATTTTCAGTGTCGGAATATAAACCATTGGGTTTAAAAAATCAAGGGAATCCATGGCGCAAACTTTGAATGTTGCATTAAGAATCAATTGATTTATCTGTCAAATACAATAATCAAGGTTTGACAACGTGCCTTCAGACTTGCTGGTTCCGGAAAAGGGTGAGCTGGAAGAAGAGCGACCCTGATTCTAATTGCTATTTGAATTATTAGATGAAAACCGTTTAAGCATTCATCTAAACGTCTGTTATTTTATATCTGGCCGCCTCGCAGGCTTTTAAAGTACTGCTTGATCCCACCCTTCATAAAGCTGTATTTCCTGATGCCTTTAGGAATAGCTCAAGAATAACTTCGCCATTTTGGAATTAGAAATTTTATACTTGATCTTTTGAAAACAAAGATCCCGACAATCTCCTTCAGCTAATATGCCTATAAAAACAATGAGTTAGGCTAAGTTTCGGCAGACTT
>JAJDAS010000405.1 GCA_029261755.1 Nitrospinia bacterium | reverse complement strand
TTTTAGATTGGTGGAGTTTTTCCTATATATAAACCCAAAACATTCCTCAAATCTTAAATCTTAAATCAAAAATCAAAAATGTTTACGCCAGTACCCCCTCCAACTCCGCGTAAATCTGTTGGTCGTTAAAACCGGATCCGGCAATAGCCCCGGCAGGACAAGCGGCTACACAGGTACCGCAACCTTTGCACAAGACTTCATTAACCGTGGAAACTTTTTCCTCTTCCTCGAAAGTGATGGCCTCGTAGGGACAGAGGTTGTTGCAGATTTTGCAGCCGCCACAAAAATCGTGGTCTATGGAGGCCCTTACGGGATCAATCAAGACCTCCCCCTTGCTGATCATAGCCAAAATCCGAGCGGCAGCGGCCTGGGCTTGGGCCACCGTGTCCGGGATATCCTTGGGCCCCTGGCAACAACCGGCCACGTAGATGCCGTCCATAGCCGTTCCCACGGGATCCAGTTTGGGATGACGCTCCAGAAAGAAACCGTCCGGGCTTCTGCTCAGGGAGAAAAGACGGCTTACGTCATCCACATCGCCTTGCGGCTCCAGGGCGTTGCATAAGACCACCATGTCAACCGGAATTTCCCGGTATAGTCCGATCAATGTATCTTCGCACCGGATGGTGAGATGGCCGTTACCGTCCGTTCCTGGTCCTCTGGAAGGTACTACCTCCGCCACTTTACCCCGAATTACATTGGTTCCTTCCCGTAAGACACGGCTGTAAAACTCTTCATACCCTTTCCCGAAGGCGCGCATATCGATATAAAATTGGTATACCTCGGCTTTCGTCCTTTCCTTCACCAAGTGGGCGAATTTCAGGGCGTACATGCAACAGACCCTGGAGCAATAGCGATGATGGTTCTCGTCACGCGAACCAACACAATGAACAATTCCGATTGCCCGTGGAGGTTTACCGTCCTTGCGAAGTATCCTTCCGCCGGTGGCGCCTGTGGAACTCAACATTCTTTCAAATTCCAGGCTACTGAGAACGTTTTCGTACCTTCCATATCCGTACTGGCTCATTTTAGCGGCGTTGAAGAGTCGGTATCCTGTTGATACCAGAATTTGTCCCACATCAACTTCTTTAATGGTATCCTCCATGTCATGCTTCACAGCGCCGGGTTCACAGACCCGTTCGCATTCGAAGCACTCGACACAAACTCCACAGTTAAGGCAGCGCTCGGATTCACGCCGCGCTTGCTCTTCGGTAAAACCGAGGTTCACTTCCTCATAATCGCGCAGGGCCTCTTCCCGGTTACGTTTAGGCATTTCCGTGCGATCAACACGAGGGATTTTCTCGTAAGGAGGTGAATAGGGGTTGGGTTTTTCTTCAAAGGATTCCCTGGGGTTGAGGGGAGGCATATGGGTCTTGAATTCGTTTAACGACAAGCCACGCAAATATTTGTCCATGGCCTCCGCAGCTCTTCTTCCCTGGCCCATGGATTCCACCACGGTGGATGGACCCAGAACAATATCTCCCCCGGCAAATACGCCTTCAAGGTCGGTCTGCATGGATTCCTTATCAACGACAACCGAATCCCACTTGGTAAATTTAATTTTTTCCTTGTCCTCTTCTTTGTAGCATGAAGGATCCGGTTGCTGGCTTATGGAAAGAATCACCTGGTCAAATTGCAATACATGCTCGGAACCGGACACCGGAACCGGCCTGGGCCTGCCGCTCTTATCCGGTTCTCCCAGCTCCATGCGTACGCACTTAAGGCCCTTCACGCATCCGTTTTCTCCCATTATTTCCAGGGGAGAAATTAAATATTTGATTTTCACTCCCTCTGCTACGGCATCTTTGAGTTCTTCCTTTTCCGCAGGCATTTCCGAAAGGGTACGCCTGTAAAGTATGGTGACATCGGCGCCTTCCCTCCGGGCTGTTCTGCCTGCGTCGATGGCCGTGTTTCCTCCTCCGATCACAGCCACCTTTTTACCGGTTTTATGAAAAAGCCGGAGATTGACATTCTTTAAATAATCCAAGCCGCCCATGACTCCATCCAAATCTTCACCGGGGACATTCAGTCCGAGGCATTTATGCGCTCCCGTGGCTAAAAAGACGGCCTTAAAACCATAACCTTCCTGGCTGCTCATCAAATCCCGGAGTGTGAAATGATGTCCCAATTCCCGCTTGGTATGGATTTCCACGCCTAGTTTTCGAATATAGTCGATGTCCCTCTTGACGATATCACGCGGACAACGGTATGCAGGCAGGCCCACGAACAGCATGCCTCCGGCCACCTCCTCTTTTTCAAAGATGGTAACCTTGTAACCTTTTTTGGAGAGGTCGAATGCGGCTGTTAAGCCTGCCGGGCCGGAACCGATGACGGCCACTTTTTCGGGATAATCGTTTTCCGGGGGCGGAGGGGAAACTTCTTCGAGATTCCGCTCTTCCCAATCCGTTAAAAATCGTTTCAGGTTCTGAATGGCGAGAGGTTTGTCCACATTTCCCCGGTTGCATGATTCTTCACAAGGGTGATAACAGACACGTCCGCAAATAAAGGGTAATGGGTTTTCCCGGCGTACCAGTTTGCTGGCTTCGGCAAAGCGCCCCTCCCTGATCAATGCAATGTAGCCTGCCGCATCCTGGTGTATGGGGCATGCTTTTTTGCAAGGCGGGCTTCCCTTTTTCTCGATAACGTATGTTCCCGGGACCGCCTGCGGAAAAGCCTTATGGATAGCGTTTCGCTTGCCCTGCATTTCTTCAAAGGCGCTTGGGACCTTCACCGGGCATACCTTTTCGCATTCCCCGCAAGAGGTACAAGCGTCTGTGACATAGCGGGCTTTTTCACGTATTTTGACCTTAAAGTTCCCCACGTACCCCTGGATCTCTTCCACTTCGCTGAGAGTCATCAAATGAATGTTCTCTTTGTGACTCACGGAGACCATCTTTGGGGTCAGAATACAGGCGGAACAATCCAGGGTGGGAAATGTTTTGTCGATCTTTGCCATCTGTCCGCCGATGGTGGAGTCCCGTTCCACAAGGTAAACCGGATGACCCGATTCCGAGATTTCCAAAGCGGCCTGGATGCCGGCTATTCCCCCGCCCACGACCAGTGTGGAGGGATGAATTTTCGCACGCATGGGCTCCAGGGGCTTGTGGAAACGCACACGGGACACCGCCCCGCCCACCAAGCTCCTTGCTTTATTCGTGGCTATCTTTTTGTCGTCATGTACCCATGCGCATTGTTCGCGGATATTAGCGATCTGTACCAGGTAAGGGTTCAAACCCGCTTCCTGAGCCGCGCCCCTGAATGTTAACTCATGCATCAAAGGGGTGCAGGCCGCCACCACCACGCGATTAATGCCCAACTCCTCAATATCCTTCTTGATAAGATCCTGACCTGCGTTGGAGCACATGAATTTATAATCGCGTGCACATTTTACGAAGGGACGTTCCCTGGCATAATCACAAACCCCTTCCACGTCCACCGTTGCGGAGATGTTTACTCCGCAGTGGCAACAATAGACTCCTATACGTGCTTCTTCGTTTTGCATGACAGACCTCAAACTTTCATAGCCGCCTTTGGCAGTTTTTTCACAAAATCACTTTGAATGATGTTATGTTCCAGGCCCACCTCTTTTGCGCTACATCCCAGGGCCAAGCCGAGGATTTGGGTAAAAAACAGAACAGGAAAATGATAACGGGTTCCCATGGTGGAATTGACTCTTTCAGTCATGGTATCCAGGTTGGCTTGGCACAGGGGACAGGTCACCGCTATACAGTTGGCGCCGGAACTCTCCGCCCACTCCAACAATTCGTGGCAAAGTTTGATAGCCGCGTCCTCATAAGTAGCCGCCAACATGCCCCCGCAACACCGGACTTTTGGGGGATAATCTACGGGGTGGGCTCCAAGCGCCTCAAACAGGGCATCCAGAGACATGGGAAATTCCGTATCCTCTAAAACGGCTTGATCGGGCCGGACGATTTGGCAGCCGTAATAACAGGCTGGTTTAAAATCCTCAATGGAATATTTACTCGCTTTAACCACTCGTTCAATCCCCACATCGTTGATAATCACTTCAAGGGGGTGGCGGACGGGAACTGAAAATCGACAATCCAAACCACCTTCCCGAAGCGCTGTAGATACGTTTTGGCGCAGTTCGGGAAGCTCCTCCATAAACTTTCGGGTTTTGTTCAAAACAGCGAAACATCCACTGCATGGGGCGACGAGGTCGTCTCCCTTTTTCTCGGCTAAAGCAAGGTTCCTCGCCGAGATGGTCAATGCCACGGTTTCTTTGACGGACATATACGCGGTTGCGCCGCAGCAGTTCCAGTCATCCAGTTCGTTTAATTCACATTGCAGCTTGGAGAAAACCGCTCGCAACGATTTGTCGTAAGCTATTCCAGTGGCTTGAAGGCTGCACCCGGGATAATATGAGTATTTCAAAACAGGCTCCTTATTTTCTCTATTTTCCTATGGAGCGGTAACCCACCGCATCGGTAATCTTTTCACGATCAACTTTCTCCTGCGGACAGTCAAAAGTTTCGGCGCGGCTGATCATTCGCTGAAGTTCTCGTATCCCTTTGATTTTATGAGGACGCCATGGAAGGCGTCCACGGCTCAAGAGCGTGAAACCCAAGCCGATTCGGCTCAGCATTTTAAAAGGGGATGTTAAAAGAAAATACCGGGCAAGGAGACCCATTTCATGGTTTCGCCCAAATTTTCTAACCATGTTTACAAAGGTCTCCGACATGGCAAAGAGGGGGAATTTATAGGGGAGGATCTTTTTATCAATACTGATGCGCTTCAAAGCATAAAGCAGATCAGTGATTTTGATTCCGGCAGGACACCGGGTGGTGCAGTGGTAGCAAGAGGCGCAAATCCAGAGAGTTCGGCTTCGGAGCAAGGTCTCAATGGCGCCTGCCCGAAAGAGAGCGACCGCAGCCCTAGGAGAGTAATCCATGGTGTAACTTACGGGACATGTCCCGGTGCAAACGCCGCATTGGATGCATTGATTGAGGCGTCCGCCGCCCGGGATGCGATTGATTTCCTCCAAAAAGGCTTTTCTTAAGTCCCTTTCGCCTTGAGGGAGAACACCGGGCTCTCTGGCTTGCTGGAGCGTAGTGCTCGGGGTTGCCATTTCCCTTCTCCAAAGAAAAAATGGAACCGGAGTGATTCAATAGATCTCAAAAGTACCCTATGCTTCAAATATAATCTCTAAGTCAAAAAATTCAAGTACTTCCTGTACAACTTGATCAATGGAGACGTATAAACCTGGAGAAATCTCTTCGGAAAACTCATTGACTATCTCTCCTTCGATACCCCAAATGGAGATTTTTGAAGGCATCTCGTGCCCCAACCGTCGGCCAAGTTCCAAAACGGTCAAATAATCGATGTCATGAAAGGAGTTGAGTCTTACCGAGCCCCGAAAATCTTTTTCATCAAGACGAAAAATAGTTCCCGGTGGATTTTTGAGTGTTTGAAAACAGTCCACAATGGCAACCTTCTTTCGCGCGATGAGCTCATCCAGAAGATAGAAACCCGCCCAGGGAAGCGAAATTACCTCAACCTCGGACACATCTTTCAAAAGCCGACCGATTTTCTTTGCCGCAACGATCCCTAAGCCGTCATCGCCCATGATCTCATTCCCCAAGCCGATGACTACGTGAGATGGACGTTTTTTTTTGTTCATAAAGGTAATGAACTCCTTTTTGAAAAAATCTGTTGACAAAAGCGATACTATGCTCTAGATTACATCATAATATATTAATATATGTAACCTTTTAAAAATTACAATCAAAAGCTGGTCCACGAATTACACGAATATAAATTCAAAAATTAGTGAAATTAGTGGTTTAGAAAGTTTTTTACGCTTCTATCGAGGAGAACCTTATGGGAATGGAGACAGGAAAGCATCTGAAATCTGTTGTAACTCAGGCCTGTGAAAAGTACGAAAACAATAGAACTTATTTGATGGACATTTTATGGGAAGTCCAGAAGAAACTTGGCTGCGTCAATGGCGAGGCTATGGAATTAATTGCGGACAAGCTCTCCTCGCACCGTGTAACCATCGAGGGGCTGGTCTCTTTCTACTCCTTCTTTTCCGAGGAGCAGAAGGGCAAGGTGGTAATTCGTCTTTGTGAGGACATCATCGATCGACATGCCGGAATGGAGCGTATTGCCAAGGTATTTTCCGAGGAGCTGGGGATTGAACCGGGGGAGGTCTCTGCTGATGGAAATTTATCCCTGGAGTATGCGCCATGCATAGGGATGAGTGACCAGGCTCCAGCTGTCTTGGTGAATGAGGTGGTGGTGACCAATTTGACTACTGAGTCGACCAAAGCAATAGCTCACAGTTTGAAGAAAGATCCGGACCCTTCCAAGCTTGTACAGAAAACAGGCGATGGCAATAATGCAAACAAGCTCGTGAACGCCATGGTACTGAATCATGTACGGAAGAAAGGGGAAGTTCTCCTCAATGATGAGATACCCGCAGAAGCCGGGCTCACCAAGGCACTCACCAAGGCCCCCGGAGACGTGATTCAGGAAGTACAGGATTCAAGACTGAGAGGACGCGGCGGAGCTGGTTTTCCCACTGGTAAAAAATGGGAATTCGCAAGGGAAACCCAAGCGGGTCAACGATTTGTGATCTGCAATGCCGATGAGGGAGAGCCGGGGACTTTTAAAGACCGCGTGCTTTTAACGGAACGTGCCCATCTCCTTTTCGAAGGAATGACCATCGCCGCTTACGCAGCGGAAAGTAAGAGCGGGATTTTATATTTACGGGCGGAATATGAATACCTTCGTCCCTTTTTGGAAGAAGTCCTCCAAGAACGCCGTAAAAATGGCTTGCTGGGAAAAGATATTCAAGGCAAAAAGGGGTTTGAATTTGACATTCGGATTCAGTTGGGCGCGGGAGCCTATATTTGCGGCGAAGAAAGCGCGCTCATCAGTTCCTGCGAAGGTTTGAGAGGGGAGCCAAAAAAACGTCCTCCCTTTCCGGTTCAAAAAGGATATTTGGGCTATCCAACCATTGTGGATAATGTGGAGACTTTTTGTTGTGCCGCACGCATTCTTGACTGTGGTTCCCAATGGTTCGCTTCCATTGGAACAAAAGAAAGTACGGGGACGAAACTTTTAAGCGTCTGCGGCGATTGTGAAAGGCCCGGAACCTATGAAGTCCCATTTGGCATCAGCATCAAAGATCTTCTCGAAATGGTTGGAGCGGATGATCCCGCCATTGTGCAGGTTGGGGGAGCTGCGGGTGAGATGATCGGACGCACCGCCTTTCATCGGACCATTTGCTTTGAAGATCTTTCAACGGCAGGGGCGGTGATGACCTTCAATTCTCACCGCAATGTGCTGAAAATCATCGATTATTTTTTGAAATTCTTTATTGATGAAAGTTGCGGCTATTGTACTCCTTGCCGTGTGGGAAATGTATTTTTGCGAGAACGAATCCAAAAAATCATGCGGGGTCTTGGAGAAAAAACAGACCTTGAATATTTGAAAGATCTCTGCAACACCATCATGAAGACAAGCCGTTGTGGTTTGGGGCAGACTTCGCCGAGATCGGTATTAGGCTCCATAGAACATTTCCCCCTGGTTTATTCCTCTTTGTTAAAAGAAAGCGATCCTTATGGCTTGCAGGCCGGCTTTGATATTCAAAGCGCCCTGGAGGAATCCAGGAGGATAGCAAAACGTACGTCCATGATCTATGATCCTCTGTACGAAGAGGAAAGCGAAGAAACTATAGAGGCATTGAGAGATTGAATCATTGAACCATTAACGGAGACGGATGATGAGCGAATCTGTTGTTTTCAAAATTGATGGAGTTGAAGTTACAGGAGAAGCGGGACAAACCATCATGCAGGCGGCTGATGAAGCTGGGATTTATATACCACGCCTTTGCGATGTGGAAGGGCTGGAACCCCAGGGAAGCTGTCGGGTTTGCACCGTAAAAGTAAATGGAAGAACCGCTGCCGCATGCACTCAGCCCATTGAAAGCGGAGCGGAAGTGGAAAATGAAACGCCTGAAATCTGCAACTGGCGTAGCAGTATTGTACGGATGCTCTTTCACGAAGGAAATCACATTTGTCCCGTTTGCGAAGCCAGCGGCCGTTGTGAGTTGCAAGCCATGGGATACCGGCTTGGAATTGCATATCCCACTCAATATCCTTACTTACAACCTGTCCGGCCTGTGGACGCTTCTCACCCGGATATCCTGCTGGACACCAACCGATGTATACGATGCGGACGCTGCATTCAAGCCTCTAAGAATATTGACGGCAAGAGTGTATTCGGTTACGTTGGACGCGGAATTAACAAGCGGGTTAGCGTAAATGGTAAAAACCTGGCCGCGACAGATGCGCACCTGGATGATAAAGCCATCGATCTCGATACGTGTCCGGTGGGCTGCATTATTCGTAAGCGACTCGGTTACTCCACCCCCATAGGGCAACGCCAGTTCGATTTGAATCCCATCGGCACGAATATTGAAAAACCTGAATCCAAGCAGGAGGAATCATGAAAAAAAGGATCGCAACCGTTTCGTTAGCGGGTTGTTTCGGATGCCACATGTCTTTGCTGGATATTGATGAGCGAATTTTAGAACTGCTCAAACTTGTGGAATTTGACAGAAGCCCCATCAATGATTTCAAAAAGTTCAAAAAACATTGTGACGTAGGGCTCATTGAAGGAGGGTGTTGCAACGAGGAAAATATCCATACCCTACAGGAGTTTCGAAAGAACTGTGATGTGCTGGTGGCCATCGGCCAATGCGCCACGATGGGAGGTCTTCCGGTAATGCGGAATGCCATTATGCATTCGGAGGACCCTTTGAAGGACTGTCTGGAAGAAGCTTATTTGAATAGTGAGTATGTCTATAATCCCACCAATGACATACCCAACGACCCAGCCCTGCCGTTACTACTTAACAAGGTATATACTTTGGGCGAGGTGGTAAAAATTGATTACCAGATTCCGGGATGTCCACCCTGCGGGGATACTCTGTGGCAAACACTTACAGCCCTTATCAACGGAAATCCCGCTGATTTACCATATGATCTTATTAAGTACGATTAGAAATCGTTGCTGGGAGAATGTAATTATTGAGCAGTAGTAGGTGCCTGAAATACCACCACCGGGCCTGCCCCGGTGGGGTAATGACTGGCAACCAAACTTTCAAAAAGCAAGATAAGGCCCCCACTGGACCTGATCCAGTGGGGCCATGATTTTAAGAGAAACTTTTTTATAGCCGTTGATCGGTAAATATAGAACTCGGCATCAGATCATCGCTCCACTGGAACAAGCCCAGTGGGGGCGTGTTTTTTTTATAACGAGACTGGGGACCAGTCATGCTTCCACCGGGACAGGCCCGGTGGTGACCCTTTGAAGAAAATATTTTAAGGGTAGAAAAAGAATAACTAATTCGCTAAGCAGCTACCGGAGAATAAAAATGTCAAAAACAAAAGTCATAGAAATTGAACCCATCACCCGTGTTGAGGGCCATGGCAAAGTGAGCATCCACCTGGATGACCATAACAACGTGCGGGAAGCAAGGCTGCATATTGTGGAGTTTCGGGGGTTTGAACGCTTTATCCATGGTCGTCCTTTCTGGGAAGTTCCCACCATTGTGCAGCGACTTTGCGGCATTTGCCCGGTAAGCCACCACCTTGCCGCATCGAAAGCCATGGATCTGATCGTCGGCGTGAAGAAACTAACTCCTACGGCAGAGAAAATTCGGCGCTTGATGCATTACGGACAAATTATGCAGAGCCATGTACTGCACTTCTTTCACCTATGCTCTCCCGATTTGCTCTTTGGTTTTGACGCCGACCCGGCCATCCGTAACATCATTGGCGTCATTGAAAAAATGCCAGACTTGGCCGTCCAGGGAGTTATGATGCGGAAATTCGGCCAGGAGATCATCAAAGCCACTGCCGGGAAAAAGATTCATGGCACAGGTGCCGTGCCTGGTGGTGTAAATAAGAATCTCTCTATTAAGGAAAGGGATTTCTTCCTGAAAGATATTGAACAGATGAAAAAGTGGGCTCAAGGCTCTCTAAATATCGCCAGGCAGTATTCGCTGGACAATATCAAGCTGGTGGAGCTTTTCGCCACATTCAATTCCAGCCACCTTTCTCTGGTTCGCGAGGATGGCGCCATGGACCTATACCACGGAAATCTACGCTCCATCGACGCAAGCGGAAACATTATTTTCGACCAGGTGAATTATCAGAAATACAACGATTACATCATGGAAGAGGTACGGCCATGGTCCTACATGAAATTCCCTTTCATCAAAAGCCGCAGCCACCTGGACGGATGGTACCGGGTGGGACCTCTCTCCCGTATGAACACCTGCGGTTTCATCGATACCCCGGAGGCCGGCAAAGCGCTGGAAGAATTTAAAAAATTAACAAATGGCAAACCCAATCACATGTCCCTGGCTAACCACTGGGCCCGTATGATTGAGCTTATTCATTCCGTGGAGAAAATCGAGGAACTGCTTCATGATACCGATCTTCAGGGAGATGATTTGGTAGTGCGTGGAGAGCGAGCGGAAGAAGGAATCGGTTTGATCGAAGCACCGAGGGGAACACTTTTCCATCATTACCGCGTGAATGAAGACGACCTGGTTACCTATTGCAATCTCATTGTCTCCACCACCAACAACAACGAGGCCATGAACAGGGCCGTAACGGCCATCGCCCACGATTATATTTCCGGCAAACCAAAAATTACGGAAGGGATGCTAAACCATGTGGAAGTGGCCCTGCGGGCTTACGATCCCTGTCTCTCCTGCGCTACTCACGCAGTGGGGCAAATGCCTCTGGTTATTGAGCTCTACGATTCAGAAGGAATACTTGTGGAACGGAAGAGTAAATGTATTTGATGCCCGATAAAGTAGAACACCATGTGCAATAATAAAATCCTGCTAATCGGCTATGGCAATCCCGGCCGGCTTGACGATGGCCTGGGGCCAGCACTGGCGGCGAAAATCGAGGCAAAAGCCATTGAAGGTCTTTCCGTTGACTCCGACTATCAACTTACCGTAGAAAACGCTTTTGATGTTTCCAAATATGAGTCAGTGATTTTTGCTGATGCTTCCATCAATGGAGAGGAACCCTTCTCTTTTCAAACGATTCAAGCCCAATCTCCCATGAGCTTTAGCACACACTCTGTTTCTCCCGAAGCCATCCTTTTTTTCGCTAAAACCATGTTTCAGGCTCAGACAAAGGCCTATCTCCTTGGCATTCGGGGTTATGAGTTCAATGAGTTTGAGGAACGGTTGTCCGAGGGAGCGCAAAGAAACCTGGATTTGGTCTTTGACTTTATAATTGACTTGGTGCAGTCTGGTAATTTGCATAACTACCCAGATTGTCAGGTTCCCTGTTCAAGGGTTCCAGCTCCGAAGCGGTAAGGCCGGGTTCCGCCCGTTGGTATAGGTCTCATTCATCATTCCCGCCAGTTCCCAAAAAAGACAGCCTCATGAAAATCAACACGAAACTAATTCTTTCCTTCCTTCTCCTTTCCTTGCTTTCCCTCGCGACGGTCTCCCTTATATCTTTTTTGAATTTCCAAAAAACTCTCACCCAACAAGTCCTCAATCAATTGGAATCCATTGGAACTATCCAGAGACACAGGGTTGAAGCCATGATGGAATAAAACATTGACAAATTGCTCTTGGTGTCCAATAAAACGCAACTTCGGCTGAGCCTGGAGAAATTTATCGAGGACCCCAAAAAAGAGCACCAGGATAAAATGTACCAAATCTTGTTGGACTCCAAATCTTCTATCAGCGGATTTCGGGAAATCACCGTCCTTACTTTGGACCAAAAGATAGTCGCCTCCACGAATTTGGAGGAGATCGGAAGAGAATATTCCGAATTAGAGCTTTCTGATTTGACACAAAATAAAAATTATTTCGGCGGGCTGCACACTCATGAGAACCAGGCCTTGGAGGTACATTTTTCAGCTCCGCTTATTAAGGACGAAAAGCTTTTAGGGTTCTTAGTCATTGATTCCAACCTCGACAATATTTTTTCTTTGCTCAAGGATTACTCCGGGCTTGGGATAACCGGCGAAACACTTTTAGCGAAAAGAGATGAAAATGGCGACGCCTTATTCTTTGTACCGTTGAGGTTTGATCCGGAAGCCGCCTTCAAAAGGATAGTTTCCAAAGAGGCTAAAAGCGTACCCATTACCCAGGCTCTCCTGAAGAACGAAACTCTGTTCACGGACGCCGTGGATTATCGGGGTGAGCTGGTGCTTGGCGCTAACGACTTCACCACCAAGCCCTTGATGATAGAAGATATTGTCCCAAGAGTGAGGAGGTATGTTGGGTAAAACAGTAAAGATTGAACATCGAAAAAGGTTTTATCATTCTATGTTTCAACACCCACGCCCTCCTCGTTCCCAAATTCCTATTTGGGAACGGGATTGCCCGGGAAGCTCCAGCTTCCAGTTTTCCCCCTTTGCTAATATTGGAAAAATAAGAAGCTGGAGCTTCTTGGACAATGGTGTCCCCAAGCAAAAGCTTTGGAACAATTAAGTAAAAAACACGTCACAAAAAGTTAGACATCATTAAAGCTTTTCATTAAACCCCCAATCCTGCTATCCTATTTAGTTCCCGTTGAAAAAAATGAAGGAGAAAAATGGAAAATAAGTTTGAAGGTACAACTATTTTATCGGTGAGACACCAGGGCAAGATCGCCATCGCGGGCGACGGGCAGGTGACCATCGGGAATACCGTGATGAAACACAATGCCAGGAAGATCAGGCGGATGTACAAGGACCAGGTCATCGCCGGGTTTGCGGGATCGGTGGCGGACTCCTTTGCCCTATTCGGCAAATTTGAGGAAAAACTGGAAAAGGCTCAGGGCAACCTCCAAAGGGCTGCCGTGGAACTGGCAAAAGAATGGAGAACAGACAAGATCCTGCGCCGGCTGGAAGCCATGCTCATCGTGGTGAACAAGGATTCCTCCTTTTTGTTGTCGGGAAACGGCGATGTCATAGAACCGGACGATGGAATCATCGGCATCGGTTCCGGCGGCACCTTCGCCATCTCGGCAGCCAGGGCTCTCCTCAAACATTCCAATCTCTCCGCAAAAGAAATTGTGGAAGAGTCGATGAAAATCGCGGCGGATATATGCGTCTATACCAATGACCGGATTATTATAGAGGAAATCTAATGGAACTAATCAAAGACCAGGAACTAACAGGATTCACCATGCTCAGCACAGGAGAAGAGGGTAAAACAGATGAGAAGAGCCTGACTCCCCGTGAGACCGTCCGAGAGCTGGATAAATACATCATCGGCCAAGACAAAGCGAAACGCTCCGTTGCCATAGCCCTCAGAAACAGATGGCGGCGCCAGCAGCTAAGGCCGGAAATGCGCGAAGAGGTGGCTCCCAAGAACATCATCATGATCGGACCCACCGGAGTGGGAAAAACGGAGATCGCCAGGCGTCTGGCCAAGCTGGCGCACTCACCGTTCATCAAAGTGGAAGCGTCCAAGTTCACGGAAGTGGGCTACGTGGGACGCGATGTGGAGTCCATGGTGCGGGATTTAACGGAAATCGGAAAAAATCTGGTCCGCGAGGCACATACCAAAGAGGTGGATGGCAGAGCCAAGGAGTTGGCGGTGGAAAGAGTGCTGGACCTACTCTTGCCGAGGGGACCCGTAACAGTCCAGGATGAACCTCCGGGAGAGGACGGTGAGCCCAGCACGCAAGAAAAGAGATATTTGCAATCCAGGGCCAGATTCCGAAAACTCCTGGAAGAAGGAAAGCTGGACGACAGGGAAGTGGAGATCGAATCCCAGGAACGGCCCATGCCCATGATCGAAGTGGTTTCCGGTTCCGGCCTGGAGGATATGGATATCAACATCAAAGACATGCTGGGGAACATTATGCCCTCAAAAAAGAAGACCAGAAAGATGAAGGTCCCGGATGCCCTGAATTTCCTTCAGAAGGAGGAGGCCAATAAACTCATCGATATGGAAAAGGTGGTAAAAGAGGCCGTGGAAAGGGTAGAACAGAGCGGGATTATCTTCATCGACGAAATAGACAAGGTGGCCGCACGCGGCGGCTCATCATCATCCGGGCCCGACGTATCCAGGGAGGGGGTCCAGCGCGATCTGCTTCCCATTGTGGAAGGTTCCTCCGTAAACACCAAGTACGGCATCGTCAAAACGGACCATATCCTGTTTATCGCCTCCGGGGCCTTCAACGTATCCAAGCCTTCCGATCTTATCCCGGAGCTTCAGGGCCGTTTTCCCATCCGGGTGGAGCTGGACTCCCTGGGAAAAAAAGAGTTCATGCGCATCCTGGTGGAACCTCAAAACGCCCTGATCAAGCAATATACGGAACTTTTGGGTACCGAGGAGTTGGAGATGACCTTCACCGATGACAGCATTTCGGAGATTGCCGAACTGGCGGAAACGGTGAATACCAGGACGGAAAATATCGGGGCGCGCCGACTCCACACCGTCATGGAAAAGCTGCTGGAAGAGATATCTTTTGATGCCCCCGATCTGGAGGAAAAGAGCATCACCATCGATGCCGAATATGTGAAGGACAAGCTGAAAAATATCATCGAGGACAACGACCTGAGCAGATACATTTTGTAGACACAAAAATTGTTTGATTTTGAAAAATCGGTTTGCTACCATAAAGAGCTTTTTGGCTTTGAAGGCCCTTCAAGTGGCCCACAACCCACCAAAAAATAAACATCTAAAATTAATCATAAAAAATTTTAAACTATATAAAGGAGAGGTGAAAAAATGGCAGATCAAGCATCTAAAATTATTTGGACCAAAACCGATGAAGCGCCCGCATTGGCAACTTATTCCTTACTCCCCATTGTCAACGCCTTCACGGGACCATCCGGGATTGCCGTTGAAACAAGGGATATCTCACTGGCAGGCAGGATTATCGCGAATTTCCCTGAAAACCTGACGGAAGATCAAAGAATCGATGATGAGCTTTCAAAATTGGGCGACCTTGCGAAGACGCCGGAAGCTAATATCGTCAAGCTGCCGAATATCAGCGCATCCATCCCGCAATTAAAAACTGCCATCAAGGAATTGCAGGATCATGGATATAATCTTCCCGAATTTCCGGAAGATCCCCAAAACGATGCGGAAAAGGATATCAAAGCCAGGTATGCGAAAGTATTGGGAAGCGCCGTGAACCCGGTTTTAAGGGAAGGGAACTCCGACCGCAGAGCGGCGGACGCAGTAAAGCAGTATGCTAAAAGCAACCCGCATAGAATGGGGGCATGGAGCGCGGATTCCAAAACCCATGTGGCAACCATGAGCAGTGGAGATTTCTGTTCCAACGAGAAATCCACGGTCATGGCCGAGGCCACGGACGCCAAGATTGAGTTTGTGGGCGGGGATGGAAACGTTAGGGTTCTCAAAGATAAGGTGCCCCTTCTGGCAGGCGAAGTGGTTGACGCCACCTTCATGAGCAAAAACGCCTTGACAAGCTTCCTTGCTGAGCAGATCAAAGACGCTAAAGAGAAGGGTGTACTCTTCTCTTTACACATGAAAGCCACCATGATGAAGGTCTCCGACCCCATCATCTTCGGCCATTGTGTTAAGGTTTTCTATAAAGACGTCATTGAAAAGCACGCTGATACGATTAAAGAACTTGGAGTTAATTTCAACAACGGCCTTGGCGACCTCTACGCAAAGATAGAGAGCCTGCCGGAAGACAAAAAAGCGGAAATCGAAGCGGATATCCAAGAGGTTTATAAGAACCAACCGGAACTGGCCATGGTGAACTCGGACAAAGGGATCACCAACCTGCATGTGCCCAGTGACATCATCATCGACGCCTCCATGCCTCCTTTGATTCGTGATGGAGGGATCATGTGGGGACCTGACGGCAAAGCTCACGATGCAAAGGCTGTGATCCCCGACCATAGTTACGCAAGTCTATATCAGGCAACCATTGATAATTGTAAAGAGCATGGCGCTCTTGATGTTTCAACCATGGGAACGGTTCCCAACGTTGGACTCATGGCGCAAAAGGCTGAGGAATATGGCTCTCACGACAAGACCTTTGAGGCTCCCGGAAACGGGACCATTAGAATTGTAGACGCTTCCGGGACTGCCATCCACGAACATGCTGTGGAAGAAGGGGATATCTGGCGCTCTTGCACGGTGAAGGATGCGCCTATCCAGGATTGGGTAAAGCTGGCTGTCACCAGGGCGAGAGCAACCGGAGCGCCCGCTATTTTCTGGTTAGATAAAAACAGGGCGCACGATGCGCAACTCATCGAAAAAGTAAACAAATATTTACCGAATCACGACACCAGTGGCCTGGATATCCAGATCATGTCCGTAGCGGAAGCGACGAAATTCTCGGTGGAGAGAATGAGAGAGGGCAAAGACACCATTTCCGTCACCGGTAATGTATTGCGTGACTACAACACGGATCTTTTTCCCATTCTGGAACTGAATACCAGCGCAAAAATGCTCTCCATCGTGCCACTGATGAACGGCGGTGGACTTTTCGAAACAGGCGCAGGCGGCTCGGCCCCTAAACATGTCCAGCAATTTGCTGAGGAAGGGCATTTAAGGTGGGATTCCCTGGGTGAATTCCTGGCCCTGGCGGAATCTTTGGAACATTTCGGCAATGCCACCGGCAACGAAAAGGCAAAAACCTTTGCCAAGACCCTTGGTCAGGCAAATTGCAAATTTCTGGAGGAAAACAAATCTCCTTCCCGCAAGTGTGGTGAGCTGGATAACCGAGGAAGCCATTTCTACCTTGCTTTATACTGGGCGCAAGCCTTGGCGGGACAGACCGAGGATACGGAGCTTCAGGCGCGTTTTTCCAATCTGGCAAAGGAACTTGGGGATAACGAGGCCAAGATTGTAGAAGAGCTGAACGCAGCCCAGGGCTCGGCGGTTGATATGGGCGGTTATTTTCATCCCAATGATGAAAAGACGTCACAGGCCATGCGTCCCAGCACGACCTTGAATGCAGCGTTGGAGGGTCTTGGTTGAAGTAAATGCTAAGTGAGATATACCAAAAAGGCGTGTCCTTACGGACACGCTTTTTTTTTGTTTTTTTGGAGTGCAGGGACTGTGTCACTGATTTAAAAAGAATCTTTTTTCCTTTATTTTTTTCATTCAACAGTAACAGGTAAATCGAAGTTTGGATATTTTCTTGCCGAAAAGGCGTACTTTTAGTAAGATCATTCCTGAAGTTTAACTTTTGGCAGCCCCAAATGGGCAACACCCCAAAAATAAGGAGCAGACAATGAAAATTCTCAAGATCATTTTGGCTATTTTTTTACCACCCGTTGCTGCCTTCCTGCAGGTTGGCATCAGCACCCACTTCTGGATTAACATTGCCCTAACATTGCTGGGCGTCATTCCCGGTTCGCTTCATGGCCTTTGGCTAGTAATAACGAACCAGAAGTGATCAAATAGAACCGCGAATGTTCGCGAATAAAAAAATTAGTGCAATTAGTGTAATTTGTGGTTAGAAAGCTTTTTGTTTTTTTGTGCCTTACTCCCCGCGCTTAATCTTTTACGCTTTAAACACCCCCTCCCTCGGTATTTGACGTTAAGTCTTTTTCCCTTCTCTCCTCACCAACTACCTATCCTTCAGCCGCCACAGGGGCATAGCGCCCAGTCTCTCCTGTTAAAAGATCAAATTGAAATGATATAATGTTTTTTTCAATTCTTAAAGCTATCTATCCCACGGAACACACGGAAATAAAAAGAATAAAACAAATAGGGACTTTTCCGTGTTTTTCCGTGTATTCCGTGGGCCAACAATATGCCAAAAATACTCCTCACCAACCCCCAAATTGTCACCAGCAGTTTCAATGCGCCCATTGGTTTTCCAGATGATACCCTCATCCGGCACAGCCTGGCCTTTCTTTCCGCTTCTCTGAAGAAGGCCGGACACGATGTCTGCTTAGCAGATTTGCGGACCCTCAAAGGCTGGTCCGAATACGAAGCGCGCATTGAAAGAGAAAATCCCGATTTCCTTGGGGTAACCATGCACACCTGCGAATGGGAACCAGCCTTCGAAAGTTTGAAACGAGCCAAAAAGGTTCGTCCCAATATAGCCACCGTGCTGGGGGGCATTCATCCCACCATGTTCCCCGAAGAGTGCCTGGAGAGTGGGGTGGTGGATTTCGTGCTCATGGGTGAAGGGGAAATTTCCCTTCCCAAGCTCGTGGAAAACCCCGGGAGCTTTTCCCCTTCCTTCTGGGGGGAGACACCGAACCTGGACGAGATCCCTTTTGAGGATAGGGAAATCTGGCCCGATTACCGGCAAAGGATTCAATATCCCCTTTTTGTCACGGGCAAGGACCCCTTTCTGCCTCCCATGGTGGAGGTACTCACCAAAAGAGGGTGTCCCTGGGAATGCGGATTTTGTTGCGGTCCGGGAGAACAGAATCTCTTTACCAAAGAAACCAACGGCAAGAGGTCCTTTAGTCTGCGCTCCCGAAGCGTGGGGAACGTTATGGAGGAACTTTTATTTCTCTATGACCGTTATCAATTCAGAAGCATTGTGTTTCATGACGACCAGTTCGTCATCAACGTGAAGTGGGTGGAAGAGTTTTGCCAGGCCATGCACGATTCCGGTCTGGTGAAAAAAGGGGTGACGTGGTGGTCCGCATCACGGCCGGACGTAATCTGTAAGAACGAGGAGCTTTTCGGCAAGATGAAGGAGGCCGGGGCCAAGATGCTGAGCATTGGGTTTGAGTCCTTTTCCGATCGGATGCTAAAGTGGATGAAAAAAGGGGCCACGGCGGAGGAAAATTATAAGGCCTCTGAAATTTGCAAAAAACTGGGACTCCAGATTTACGCTAACGTGATGCTGGGCCTGCCATATTCGGATGGTAAGTGGTATCCGGAAGACGACCAGGAAAGCGTCCGCGCCATGGAAGAGATCAAACCGGACATCAATTCCGTCTCTTTTTACACTCCCATGCCAGGATCATGGTTGGCGGAGTGGGCCGTGGATAAAGGCTTGGTGATGAACTATGAGGCGAAAAACTTAGGGGTCCGCTTCCCCACCTCTGCCAGGATCAAGGGCGTAGACTACGAATACCTTAATACCATTATCCCCCAGGGATTTAAATTCCGTTCCAAGGTTAAAAATATCGTTAAGAAGCTGGGATTGTATAAACTGACCGTAAACTCTATTTTTTTATTGAGGAAGCTACAGGGTGTGTTTGGCCATAAGCGCTAAATTATTTGAAATTGGAGATTGTAAATTTAAAAATGCGGATTTCACCTTTTCCTTTAATTCCCCAAAGGGGATATTTGTTTCAGCCCAGGATTGCCACAGGCTACCCTGGGCTGAATTATTAAGAAAGATGAAAAAGAAAACCGGAACTCGCAACTCATTACGGCTTTTCTCTTTGCGCTCTTCGGCCCGCCGCTTCAAACCAATCCGCTTAAAAACTTGTCTGCGCTTAGTACCCGCACATCCTCCTTGCGGGACAAAAAATCAACGCCGTCTTCGAGAATCACCTGAAACGCGTGGGGGATGTCCAGTTTACGCCTGAAATATTTCAAGGAAGAGGACACCTTTTGCTTGCTCAATTTGACCTCCACGGCTATGGCCGGTCTGTTTTCGATGATAACGACAAAATCAACCTCACGTTTGTCGATATCCCGTAAATACTTCAAATCCGCGTTAACGCCATAGGCGTCGCACAGATGATGGACGAATTTCAACAGATGGGAAGCTACCAGATTTTCATACCTCGCCGATTCATCGGACAACTCGGAAAAATCCCATAAAAACAGTTTCGGCTCTTTTTTTAGCGACTTGATCTCCGACGCGTTGAAAGGGTAAATGCGGAAGCAGTAGAAGAAATTGTCCAGGATATCCACCCACTTAGCCAAGGTCTTATGCGCCACATTCAAATCCTCACGAAGTGAGTTCAACGAAAACACCGATCCTACTTTTGAAGGAAGCGTATTCATTAAGAGTCTGAACATGGATACCTCGCGAATGGGTTCGATATCGCGAATATCTTCTTGAAAGAGACGGTTTTTACGTTCGTTTTGCCAACGTTTCGATGTTCTTTTGTTTTTTTTCAGGAACAGCTTGGGAAAGCCTCCGTAATCCATTAGATCCTGTATGACTTGCTTCCGGGGTTCATGAAATTTCAGTTGATGGTTTTCTTCAAATTCATCCATATTGAATTCCCCGGCGCAACCCGCCGCTTCAGCATAGGAAATGGGATGAAGACGATGGTAATGATAACGGCCGAGCATGGAGTCTCCCCCTTTGCGATACAAGTCCAGACGTGCGGATTCGGTGACGATGATTCGATATTTGTCGCCATAAACATCGTAGAAACTCTTGATATGGTTTTTCCAGTTTTTATACTTGTGAACCTCGTCGAAAATGATTATTTCACTATCCGGGGAAAAGGAAAGGTTCAAAATCTTTTTTTTATCCTGATCCAGGTCCCAATTCAGGTATTCGCAACGTTTGTAATTCTCTTTTGCAATGAGCTTAGCCATGGTGGTTTTCCCAACCTGCCTCGGCCCGCCGATAAAAACCATTTTTTCGCGTAAATCCTCGGTTACCTGTCCATTTATATATCTTTTCATAACAACCTTTTTTAGCAGGCCCGGAGAGCCGAAAGCGTATAGTCGAGGGCGCCAACCCCCGACACTGGAAACAAAAAAATAAGCCCCAAAGTGGGCGGCAGGAAAAACTCTCTTGGCCTTTGATTTTGAAAAGCTAAATAATACAAGATTTTTTACCTCAAGTCAAAATAAATAGTAGATTTATTTGATTTAAGGTAAAAAAACAAGGTGTTTATGTCCATTCCAATTTGATTTTGGAAATTATTCCCCCCTGATTTCCGTCAGGTTTGTTTTTTGGGACTAAAATTAGTAATCTTGTCTATCCTGTAATCCTGTCTAAGATTCTTTTTAAAATTTCAAATATCTTTTCCTATATTTAATCACCACCTAAAATGCTCCCCTTCTCTCTCTAAATCACACACCCAATCCCACTCCACCCCTTAAATTCCTTGACTTCCCTCTGAAAAACAAATAAAATTTTTGATTCTCAATTTATTCCTGCAAGAAAATTATTTTCAAAATTTTAGAGAGGATCAGCCCTTTAATCCTTTAAACATAGTCTATTACTCTTTTTTTTGGGGAGCTATAAAAAATGGGACGAAATATTGTTCAAAAAATCTTTAAAAAGCATCTGAAATCCGGAAAGATGGTTGCCGGCGAGAAAATCAGCGTCAAAATCGACCAGACCCTTACGCAGGACGCCACGGGAACCATGGCTTACCTTCAGTTCGAGGCCATCGGCATCCCCAGGGTGAAAACCAAGCTGTCCGTGAGCTACATCGATCACAATACTCTTCAAACGGGCTTTGAAAACGCGGATGACCACAAATTTCTACAAAGCATCGCCGCGAAGCACGGTCTGTACTTTTCCAGACCGGGAAACGGTATCTGCCATCAGGTTCACTTGGAACGGTTCGGGAAACCAGGGGAAACCTTGCTGGGTTCTGATAGCCATACTCCCACACAGGGCGGAATCGGGATGATCAGTATGGGCGCCGGTGGATTGGATGTGGCATTGGCAATGGCCGGCCAACCTTTCCATCTTTCCATGCCCAAGGTTTTAAAGGTCAACCTCAAGGGCAAACTTCCTCAATGGGTTTCGGGAAAAGATGTTATCTTGGAGGTCCTGAGACGTCTCTCCGTAAAAGGTGGAGTAGGAAAAATTCTGGAATATGCCGGAGCCGGTGTCAAAACCCTCTCCGTCCCGGAACGCGCCACCATCACCAATATGGGAGCCGAATTAGGTGCCACCACTTCCATCTTCCCCAGTGATGCCGTTACCAAAGAATTTTTGAAGGCGCAGGGCCGTGAGAAAGACTGGACAGAGCTTGTACCGGATGCCGACGCCGCATACGACGAAGAAATTACCATCGACTTGAAAACTCTCCAACCCATGATCGCCAAACCCCATATGCCGGACAACGTGTGCACCGTGGAAGAACTTGCCGGTACCAAGGTGAACCAGGTTGCCATTGGAAGTTGCACCAACTCTTCTTACAAGGACCTCATGACGGTGGCGAAAATTCTGAAGAACAAGACGGTGCACCCGGATGTGAGCCTCTGTATCTCACCCGGCTCCAAACAGGTCTTCAAAATGATTTCCGACAACGGCGCCTTGGCGGACATGATCGCTGCCGGGGCAAGAATCCTGGAAAGCACCTGTGGTCCTTGTATCGGAATGGGCCAGTCACCGCAAACGGACGCCGTTTCCATCCGTACCTTCAATAGAAATTTCCTCGGAAGAAGCGGTACTAAGAGCGCACAAGTCTTCCTTACAAGCCCGGAAGTAGCTGCTGCCTGCGCACTTACCGGTGAGATCACTGATCCCAGAAAGGTTGCGCCCAGGGCGCCGAATATCCCGACACCTAAGAAATTCTTGGTGGACGACAACCTCATCATTCCACCATTATCACCTCAGAAAGCTAAAAAAATTAAAATTGTGCGTGGCCCGAACATCAAGCCATGTCCTAAACGGGACCCCATGCCTGGCACTCTTTCCGGTTCCGTTCTCCTGAAAACAGGCGACAACATTACTACGGATCACATCATGCCGGCCGGTTCCAAGATATTACCTCTACGCTCCAATGTTCCTGCCATCTCTGAGCATGTGTTTGCCCCAGTGGACTCCGAATTCCCCAAACGAGCCAAAGAAGCCAAAGGCGGTTTTGTGGTAGGCGGCGCCAATTACGGTCAGGGTTCCAGCCGTGAACACGCTGCCCTGGCTCCCATGTACCTTGGAGTAAAAGCCGTTATCACTAAGTCTTTTGCGCGAATCCACTTGGCAAACCTCATCAACTTCGGCATTCTCCCTCTCACCTTTGTAAACGAAAAAGATTACAATGGTATCGCGCAGGGCGATAAGCTGGAACTGGCTGTCAAGAAGATGGGGGAAACCCTGGTCCTGAAAAACAAAACCAAGGGAACACAATGTGAAGTGACCCATTCCCTGGGTGAGCGGGATATCGCCATACTGAAAGCCGGTGGAGCCTTGGGTTATGTAAAACAAGGGAAGGCCTAAACAGATATTTTTGATTGATGATTGATGATTTGTGGTAGGTTTTTATAAAATTTTCATTTCTCTGAGACACCCCAATTAAGGAGCTTACAAAATGAGAAAAAAAATCACCGTAGTGGGAGCCGGACACGTTGGAGCAACAACTGCTCAGGTATGCGCGTATAAAGAGTTGGGTGATGTGGTTCTAATAGATATCGTAGAGGGAGTGCCCCAGGGAAAGGCGCTGGACATGATGCAATCCGGCAGCCTGGAAGGTTTTGACTCCAATATTGTAGGGACCAACGATTACGCCGACACCGCGAACTCGGATGTGGTGGTCATAACAGCGGGCGTTCCCCGAAAGCCGGGAATGAGCCGGGACGACCTAATTAACATCAACGCCAAAATCGTCAAATCGGTCACCGAGCAGATTGTTAAGCATTCCCCCAATTGCATCATCATCGTGGTTTCCAATCCACTGGACATCATGGCCTATCTTGCCTTGAAGGTAAGCGGGTTCGACAAAAGCCGCGTTATCGGCATGGCAGGAGTTCTGGACTCCGCAAGGTTTCGCGCCTTCATCGCCATGGAGTTGGGTGTATCCCAGGAAGATGTGCAGACCATGGTTTTAGGCGGACACGGCGACTCCATGGTTCCTCTCCTCCGCTATTCCACAGTATCCGGCATCCCCATCACGCAACTGATGTCGGAGGAACGCGCCAACGAACTGGCGGTAAGAACGCAAAAGGGAGGCGGCGAGATCGTGAATCTCTTGAAGACCGGCAGCGCTTTCTACTCTCCCGGCTCCTCTTCCGCTCAGATGGTGGAATCCATCATCAGAGACAAGAAGAGAATCCTCCCATGCGCGGCTTATCTGGAAGGAGAATACGGCATTGACGGACTGCTGGTGGGCGTCCCGGTAAAACTGGGCGTCAAGGGCATTGAGGAGATTATCAAGATAGACTTAACGGACAGCGAACTTTCCGCCCTCCAAGCCTCCGCAGAGGCAGTGAAAAAGGTCATCGGGCAATTGGATGTCTGATTTAAAAGACTGAGGCAGGGAAAAGTAAGCAGTATACTGTAAGCAGAAAGTAAGGCAGTGGCGGATGGCGATAGGTTTTTCTTGTCACTTGTCACTTGTCACTATCATTTAAATTTAAGGAAAATAATAATGGAAGTAGGTAAAAAAGTAAAATTCACTTTTGGAAAGAAAAAGGTAAAGAAAGAAGGCACCGTCATAAGGGCCTTTGATAAAAAGGTTTATCTGAAAGTTGATTTCCCCAATCACAAAAGCAAAACCGTCTTAAAAAAGAAGTCGGATTTGAAGTAAACTCCAGGGGGAAACATGGTTTTCCCCCGTTCTTCCACAGTAATTTTCTTTAAGCGTTACGTATTTAGAGCACCCTCCCCTTTCGTTCCCTGGGTCCTTCCCTGGGAATGCATACTTCGAGGCTCCCCTGCCTCGCGAGCCTTGTTCGGTACGCCTGCAGAACGAAAGAGCCTCCAACCCCACTCTTTTTTCAGGAAAAGAAACGCAGTAACAATGGGCCGCCATCCGGGTAACATTATGGAATAAGCCTTTTTTTGGGCACATTCAGGCTTGGAGTCCCGCCTTTATTGGCGGAAGCGTTTAGGTCTAAAACCTTTCATATTACTAGTGTCGCACATCTGCTACGGCGGCTATGGTTCGCTTTTGTTTACAAGGGTTTACTCCCCTATCGATTCCCCCTGAAGACGGGACTCCAAGCCCGTCAATCAGCATTGCAACAGTTTTCCGTGATCAAGAGCTTATTATGCTGAATGCGTTCGATTAATTTTCATAATGTGCAAAGAAATTCCGGCAATATTATTCACCATTCAAGGTTTTGACCCGTCTTCCTTATTTTGGCCCGACCCCGGTTTAGTAATGCCTGCCGGGGCGTTAAAGCCCCCGGCAAACATTAGTTGAACAAAATTGACTATAGGTCGCTGCCGCCTTCTTCACTGCTTTCAGCGCCAAAGCCGAGTAGCTTTGGCAAAGAACCCCATCCTACCGAAATGCCGAAAATCACTTTTACCTCATCCGGCGTGTCTTTGAAATCGGAGTCTACTTCAATGGCTGCAAAGAACTTGGGTGAACTAAGTATGCGCGCATAAATAAACTGAACAAATCAGAGTGTTTTTCTTGGTGAAATTGTATAATTCCATTCTCCGTAAAAATCATCTCTCGCCAAATTTAAACCTGCTAATTCTTTATCTGAAATTTTTATTCCAGTCTCA
>JAJDAS010000404.1 GCA_029261755.1 Nitrospinia bacterium | reverse complement strand
CCCCGAAAAGGAGACGGTTTCTTTGCTCGGCGATATCGGTTTGGTCAGAAATCAGTTGAAAGATTCGCGGCCCGTCGCTGGAATCGCCCAAAAGGATGGCTCCCACCACCCGGTTGTTATGAATCATGAGACGCTTATAAAGGCCCGTGGAAAGATCTGAATAGCAGATGGAGTCATCATGCCCGTTGCCCTGAAAATCGCCTGCGCAAAAGAGTTCTATCCCCGGGACTTTCAGCTTGGCGGAGACCATGGGTGAATGATATATCATCCGGCCTTCTCCTGCCAGGTGATTGGCCAGGACCTTTCCCTGCCCAAAAATGGGGGCTACCAGTCCAAAGGTCTTCCCCCGATGCTGAACGCACTCTCCTATGGCGTAAATGGAAGGGTCATAGGTTTGCATCACATCCGAAACCACAATCCCTCGTTCGCAATAAATACCGGCAGATTGGGCAAGTTCCATATTCGGAGTGATGCCCATGGACTGCACCACCATATCAGCCAAAAGTTCGGTCCCGTCTTCAAAACGGATACCCTGCACCGATTCGTCTCCAAGAATTTCCACTGTCTTTTTACCTGGCAGAACTTTGATACCAACTTCATTCAGCTTTTTTAAAAGGAGAGACGAGGCGGTTTCATCCAACTGTTTGTCCATCAACCGGTCTCTGATATGAACTATGGTGGTTTCCATGCCCAGTTTCTTAAGGCTCCACGCGGTTTCCAACCCCAGCAGACCGCCGCCAATGACCACGGCTCTTTTGCCTTTAGGTGAAGAAGCCATAAGGGCATCGCAATCCTTTATGGATCGGAAGGTAAAGACCCCCTTTTTATCAATGCCGGGTAGGTTAAGGGTTATGGGAAGGGCACCGGTAGCAATGGCCAATTTGTCATATGGGACCCTTTCCCCTTCCACCGACTCCACCTCTTTGCTTCCCCGCAATATTTTCCCTGCCTTCCAACCCAACTGGAGGTTTATTCCCTTTTCCTCATACCATTCTTTCGGATGGAGGATAATCTCTTCCATCTTTTTTTCACCCGAAAGAATAGAGGCAAGGAGAATACGGTTATAAGCAGGGATTTTTTCCCTGCCCAGGATGGTGATATCGAAGGAGTCCGGCGCTTCTTTGTAGAGCTGTTCCACAAAGTGCACTGCGGCCATCCCGTTTCCTATCATGACCAATTTCTTTTTCATTTATTTAGCGGCCTTTTTCTCTTGAATGGATACTTACGTGAAATTTTGACAATTTATTTCTTATAAAAAAACGATATAAAACAAAAAACAAAAGAACTTTCACCGCAGAGTTCGCAAAGGACGCAGAGAAAAGAATAAAAAAAAAAATCTTTATACTCGCGCAGAGACGCAGGCGCAGAAGGAAACATAGTAACAAGTGACAAGAAAAATCAGCAATAACTCGTCACTGCTTTCAGCCCTTCGTCCCCTCATCCCTCGTCCAAGCGTAGCGTTCGTCCCTCGGTCTTTTCCGTGCTTGACATATCTAAAAGCAAAATAGATGCCATTTGTTTTAATTCACCTAACTTATTGAAAAACAAGGCAATAATAAAGACGTTAGCTGAATTCCAGCGAAAGGCTGGTTTAAAAACAAGCATCTCAGGAGAGGATGTGCATCATTATGAGGCAGTTGAACTGAGTGTCGAAATATGAAACCTTTCAAAGGAACCTTGTGGGCATAAAGCCCCACCCGGGAGAGATTAGCCACCACCCGGAAGGCGAGTCTTGTGTAGGTCTCCAGTAATGTAGGCACGAAGCGTAGACAACGAGTACAAAAGCCGTGTGATTGAGCCTCGAAATGGCGTTTATTGTGGGAGCCTTCGTCTTCGATGTAGCGGGGGCAGCATCGGGTTACTGTATAGGCTTGGTAGCCACGATCCCACCGGGGTCTTAGAGCAGGGCAAATGTACATGAGGATCCCTGGGAACTTGGGAGATCCCGTAGTCTCCACCCCAAAATGCCGGAAGGGACAAACCCGGAGGATCAAGTCCCAGGCTCATGGACGGGACGCATTGGCGGCCATGGGAGCGAAACCCCAGAGTGTGGGGAGTGGTACCGTTAAGGACCCTCTGAAAAACTATCTTTAGATTTTGTCTTTTTGAGTTTTTTCAAAATGTTATAATAGCACCACTATTATTTTACTTATTTTGGAGGAGTTCATGAGTCAACTAAGTTTTTTATCTACTGCTCAAAATAAGAAGAAGCTTAAGTACGAAAAATTTTTAAACCAAATGGACCAGGTGGTTCCTTGGGATAAGTTGACCACTCTTTTAAAACCTTATTTTCCCAAGGTGAGCACAGGCCGCAAGCGGAAGGATATAGAGGTTATGCTTCGAATTATATGCCTTCAACAATGGTTTGCTTTGTCTGATCCAGGCGTTGAAGAAGCCATTTACGACCGAAATTCCTTTCATAAGTTTTTAAAGCTTGATCTTTTATCCTCTTCAGTTCCTGATGAAACCACTATTTTAAATTTGCGTCATGCCTTAGAAGGGCATGATTTATTTGAAAAAATATTCCATGATATTAATAAACACCGATTTTCACGCTAGTGAGAATCGTCATAATTTCTCCCTATTCACGCCGTCCAGATGATTTCAATCGTTCGGCCTTCGAGCCATGGGACCTGGAAAGGAGTTTGTAATTTCTCTACTTCTTTCAGGATCGGCGTGTGTCCCCTTTTTCTTATTCTTACCTCAAACTTATTTCCATCATATTTAACCTTTCCCTGCATATCAATAAAATTTCTAAATATTTGCGGGGCAAGCGCCTTTTCAAAACGCCTAAGGTCCTGGCCCAAGCGATGGTACAAAGTATCGGCGATCATTGTCCATAAGATATCAAAATGTATTCGGATCATAATCGGCGATGAGAGGGCATTAAGATTGAAGAATGCCGTCAACTCGGCTATTTTATTTTCTACACGCCAGCGCTTTGCGTAAACTATTAAAATCTCTTTTATAGGCAAATCCCTGTTGTTCGTCAAAATGAACGTGGGTTTGCTCCTTCCATGGTCTTTAACCGCTATTTGGCGGAACGTATTTTCACAACCCTTAAGTGTCACTTCACTTTCATGGACGGAGACTCTTTTATGTTTTCGTTTCGGTATTGCCACATAAATTTTTTCCCAGGATTCCTTGGGAAGAGCAAGCGTCTCTTTCACAAGCTTGGAAGAGCGTTTTCGAAGAGTAATAAATTTTACTTTATCGTTTTCTTCCAACTCATCGAGAACTTTGTAAGTCGTAAATTTACAGTCAAAAACAAGGGTTTCCTTCACGTTTCCATTTAAACTTTTCCAATAAGAGACGAATTTTTTCACTTCCTCGGCTTCCTCTTTACGTAGGATATCTGCCCTGGTGTATAAAATTGCATTGCTTTGGCTATCCTGTACTAATACAGTGTTTGCCCCCTTCATAGTTTTTCCTTTGGCACCGCACCAAACCTGTTCCATCTCTGATTCAGCACCGAAATGGGGAATCGAATGGAAGTCAAGATTGATGAAGTCGCTGGCATAAAAGTCCGGGTATTTTTTTTTGAAGCTTTTGGTAATTTTACTTTGAAAATCCATCAATTGAGTTTCAGAACAACGACAAGAGTAAGTACCCATGTAGGTGGGTTTCGGAAGCACATTCAGGCCAGCGAAGGCTCCCAGTCCGGGTTCCTGGTCATAAGCGCCAATGTGGCTTAATCTGTGACAGCCTATTAATTTCAAAAGCAACATGGATAGGCATGCCTGGGTTGAGCCTATAACGCTTGATTCCGGAAGCTGACAGTCTTTGACGATATCGAGGATTCCTGATTCGATAATATATGGAATAAAGAAAAAAACTCCTACAGAGGGACAATCCACGTTAAATGGGGATAGCTCGGAAAAATCCAAGTCTTCAGCGTATTGGGGGATAGTTTTGTTTTTGAGCGTTTTTCCAAGTTCGTTGTTGGTTCTTCGCTTAAGCTTTCCAAAACCGGCGTCTTTTAAAATTCTTTCCACAGTACTGGCGGAAACATTGCTTCCTTCCTCTTTGAGCTTCAAAGGGATATCTGTTGTTGAGAACCCTTGTTTTCTAAGCGCAATGATTTTTTCCCGAATACTCGAA
>JAJDAS010000403.1 GCA_029261755.1 Nitrospinia bacterium | reverse complement strand
GGCGTTCTTTTTGGGCAATGAGTTGGTCTATTTCAGCGGTCTTGCGGTCGAGGTAGTTGGCTATGGCAGTCTGTTCGGGTTTGGAGGGTGATGCCAATGGAAAATCAGCGATAAAATCAGTTGGCACTCTTTTCTGTCCAGCAGCACCGGACATAAAAGCTTCGCCGACCTTCATAAATATTTCAGATTTTGTTAAATAGTATAGGAACAGAGCACAAATATTTGTCTGTACTCGCAATACATGAAACTCTGTTGATCCAAATCCAAACTCTGTTTCAAGTTGATTTAATAATGCACCTTTTCCGTTTTCAAAGCAGGGGGTGATCTTTGCAACAATGACATCATTTTTCCGAAAACAAGTAAATCCATTATATAAATCAGAGATGGGTTTTCTAATACTGCAATCAATTTCCCCATCTTCGGTTATTTTTTCCATTGGTAGAAAAACGACGAGTTCGGATGAATTTTTGTCAATATCATCTTTGGGTGGATTAACTGTTACGCCATACTTCAGTTTCTTAACTTCCCACCCCTCAGGGATCTCCCCAATCCACTCAACCCCACTATCCTTATATTTCTCATAACGTTCCATTATTTATCACCCAGCTTATTTTGCTCATTGTCAGGCAATTGATCCGACAAACCTGCCTGAGCCGATGCTTCGGCAGGCAGGTAATTTTCTTCGGAAACAATGCTTCTCCCCAACTCTTTTTCCGTGTCTTTTCTCGCATTACCCGCAACGGCACCGCCACGCTTGGCGACCTTTTTACTGCCGGTAAAAGTTTCCGGTTTTTCCTGCCCTGATATTTCGGTGGTGACTTTTTCACCCAACATGGTGAAAATCAACTCCAAATCCGTCATATTATCCCTGAGGTTGGCTTTGGATTTTGTGGGGATATTTTTGTGATTTTTGTATTCGCTGGGGGTCATGCCAAAAGTGGCTTTGGATATTTCGGCGGTTAAGATAGCGTAGTCTTTTTGATTTTCTATGCCTCTTTCTTTCCATTCATCGGTGAGGTTCTGGCGAACCGCCATTCCACGCAATCGTTTATCAATCCAGTCTTTAGGATAACCTTTCTGTTCATACAGGGCTTTCATCCGTTCTTGTGCAAGTTCCGGATTTTCTATTTCCTGTACTCGCTCATAGCCCACTTTTGCCAACCAGCGCTTGAAAGGTTCGGCTTTGGGCGAGGGGATGGACTGAATAATGCGTAAAATTCCTTCCGTATTGGCACAATCTGTTTTCCGCATTTTTCCATCCGGGGCTTTTAATTTCAAGTGGTGACAATTTGTCACCACTTCACTTCCCTCGTTCCGTAAACGCTGAGCGAGTTTATTCCAGTATTTTCTTGCCTTTAATGAATCTGTTTGTTCCGTCAATATCGCAACAATATCAACAACGGAAAACCACCATTCATCCTGATGCCAATCTCTACGGATTTTTCGGCTTTCAAAAACGACAATGGCTTGATTTTTACTTTTATAATTTTCCATCAATCCAGCACCTTCTTTTCCAGTTCCAGACTGCTCTCTTCCAATGCCAGAATATCGGCTTTAATATCCGCCAATGAGCGCAAGGGCTTAAACTCATAAAAGTATTTGGTGAAATTGATTTCATAACCTGTTTTTGTTTTTGCCTCGTCAATCCATGCACCCGCCTGCCGTTCAAAGGTTTTTAGCTTCTTTTCGTTATATTCATTTCTTAGCCACTCTCTTCCTTTTCCACTTTTTAGGTATTTTTCTCTTTTTACAGCTTCATCTCTTGTTTTAAAAATTTCCCAATGTAGTGGTTCAACAGGAAGGTTTTTGGATGTCCAACTAACTTCTCCATTATTGTGTTGTTTAAGTCTATTGGGAAAATCTTTAGTTTGTCCTTTGTAAAAAGATCCATCGGAACATTTTAAAATATAAACACAATATTCCCCTGAAATTGGCAGTGGGGCGGGCAGGTCGGGAAGATGTGGTTTTACTTCCCGTGCAAAATACTCCTCAATGCCTTGCGGGATCAACTTGCCATTGTCATCTTTCCGCAAGAACGGAATATTTTCATAATCCCGCAGTTTGGCGTCAGGTTTTGGCTTTCCTTTATTATCAATTTTCCATTCTTCATTATCCATTAACAGAGGTTGCTCTACCGTGATTCGCCAATAACCAAAAAACTCATTAGGCAGGATTTTGACAAATTCATTTTCAACAAAATCGCCATAGAGCTTGGTAATAAAACCGATGCCTTTTGCCTCACCATTTTCGGGGATTTGCTTGCGTTTATTACCCAAGGAGCGCGGCATTTTTTCCCAAAAGCGGTTAAAGTCTCGTTTACCTTCCGGCGCCTGCCTGTCGTCTTACTGGTCAGATTCATCTTTTGTGCATGTGGCGTTGATCAGTTGAATCTTGCCTTTGCGTTGCTGACTTTTATGAATATTAAGTATCCAGATGTAAGTGGATATACCGGTATTGTAAAAAAGTTGATCAGGCAGGGCGATAATGGCTTCCAGCCAGTCATTTTCGATAATCCATTGGCGGATATTGCTTTCTCCGCTCCCCGCTTGTCCAGTGAACAATGGCGAACCGTTAAACACTATACCAATACGACTGCCGCCATTCTTTTTTGAATTTCCCGGGGGCTCTTTCATTTTGGAAATCATGTGCTGTAAGAACAACAAAGATCCATCATTAATACGTGGCAAGCCTACCCCAAATCGACCGGCAAAACCCAAGTTTTCATTTTCGTCTTTGATGATTTTGGCGGCTTTCTTCCAGTCCACACCAAAGGGCGGATTAGAGAGCATATAATCAAATTTTTCATCTCTTAAACCATCGATGGTAAAGGTATTTCCAAATTTTATATTTGCAGGGTTTTGCCCCTTTATAAGCATGTCGGATTTACAAATGGCGTAGGATTCAGGGTTGATCTCCTGCCCGAAGACTTTCAGTTTCGCATCTCGGTTAAATTTTGTGAGATGCATTTCGCCAATGGAGAGCATTCCACCTGTTCCACAAGCGGGGTCATACAAGGTTTTGACAATACCTGCTTGGGTCAAGGCTTGGTTATCTGCATTGAATAGCACATTGACCATCAATTTGATTACTTCCCTGGGGGTAAAGTGTTCTCCTGCGGTTTCATTGGACTGCTCTGCAAAACGACGGATAAGGTCTTCAAACACATAGCCCATTTGCATGGTATCCATACCGGCAAGATCAATCTCGCCAAATTTTTTGACCACCTGAAACAAAATATCCGCCTTGGGGTCGTCCATACGTTCTATCTGTTCACAAAACTGAAATACTCGATAATCTCACGGGCCGAAGCAGAGTAACCGTTGATATGATTACGTAAATTAGCGGCAATATGGTTGGGATCGGCAATCAACTTCGCAAAATCGAATTGACTACGATTGTGAAAGTTATGCCCTGCAATTTTGTTTAAAGTGAGGTCTTTCGCGTGATCGGAGAGTTTTTTTACTTTAGGCAGATAATCCAGCACTTTTTGTTTTGTCGGCGCCAAGACACAATCCAGACGGCGCAAAATTGTTAAAGGCAAGATGACCTTGCCGTAGTCTGACTGCTTGTAGTCACCACGAAGCAGATCAGCCACACCCCAGATTAAATTGGCTTTGTCTTTAAAAAGTGTCATTTATTCTCCATTGTTGATTTTGGTTCTGTGGCACATAACGACCAGAGATAAGCTGCCAATGCAGCGCCACGCTGAGGCGGCTTAAATCAAAAAAACTGTCAAAGATTTAAAAATGAACGAATTAAAAAAAACTGCTGTTTTGGTCAATCTTCATTCCTTTGTTAGAGTGTTGCTTTTTAACCAAAGTAGGTCCGTGCTAACACACAAACAAAAATAAAAAAACTCCCATAAGAGAGAATATATTCACTAAATAATGCACCAGTCCCTTTTTCAAATTGGCACTTAAGTTCTTGCACAATGGCAATTGGAAAGCCTTCTAATTCAACATCAGGTTCAACTTTTCCAGAGGGGATTGGGATAACCAAGTCTAAAGCATTGATCAATTTTTTATTTTTTATTTTCATTTTTTTTTCCGATGGATCAAATACCTTTAATTCTTCTAAACTTGGGGGATGAGTAATCCAGTTTATTAAAGCACGTAATACGCCTCCATATAAAATAGCAGAATGTCGCATTAGGCGAAGTTGGAACCTTATAAAAACGTGGATGGATAACCAAACAATTGTTAAACCTAAAACAGCTATAGTTTTGGATGATATAAAAATATCTGGAACCCAATTTGGTGGCCATTTTTCAGAAGATATAACTGCACCTGAGATAGCTAACATAACTAAAAAAGCTCCATGAGCCATTTTTTCTTTTTGGTTATGATCAACATTAGCCTGAACTAACAATAGTCCAATTACCTTTTCGGCTTTTTCAAGAATTTTATCTTTTGAAATGTTTTGATCACACATATTAGGTAGAAGCTTATAAAATTATTTTTTTCACTCTAACAATATTATTCCTTTGCAATATTGCAAAGATATCCAGTATGCCACGAAATGTTTGCAACACTGCAATATGCATCCCTGCAAAAGTATCCAGTATATTTTAAAAAAAATTGCAGGAGTATGATGCGCTATTTAGGAAAATAGTAACGACTCAGGTTCAAAGTTCCAGGGTTCAAGGTTAAAGGTTAAAGGTTAAAGGTTAAAAAACTTGTAACCGTTCACGGTTCCGGATTCAAGGTGCAGGGTTGATAAAGCCTGAACCGCTTTAAATTTCAAGGTTATTTCCCGGCGAGGGCATCCCGGATTTTTCGGACGATGATTTTTGGAAGCACTCCACTCCGACCTCGTGCGAGGCCTGCCGCGCCGGAACTAAGTGGCAGCCTTGCTTCCCGACAACCTGGAACCGGATAACCTATGCAGTAACCATACAACAAGATAAACACTAGTTGCAAAAGAAATCCTCATGCATTCAAACCAACCGCCTAATCAGCATGAAATTAAGAAAAAACGAACTTAACGCCTGCGGCGGGCCAAAAAAAACAATAGAATGCGGATGACGCAGATGACACAGATTTTTACGGATAAAGCAAAATCAAAATGGAGTTTTTTCTCTAAACAACCCCCTTAATCCCCCTTGAAAAAGGGGGAAATGATTTTGGTGTGTTCCCGGTGTGGTGGAATTTATGTGGAGCTTTTAGCGAAAGGAGCGTTTTAAAAACACCACATTGCATCGAATTTTCCTTTTAAATGCCCTCTTTGTTAAGGGGGCTAGGGGTTGTACGGTTTTAAGGAATTTCATACTTTAAAGTTTGAACGTAATTCCCCAAAATGCTCCAACATTCTTCAAAAAAAATCTACCTTCTTCGATGTTCGGTGTTGGACGTTTGATGTTCGACGTTCAATCTTTTAGGGGTTTTAGAACCGTTAAAATGGAAATTCCTATACTATCAAGTTAGTTTCGATTGCTCCCTTAAGCCTTCCAGTGGTCGGTACGGTTCACAGCGCATAGCTCCAACGCCTCTGCTTTTCCGCGCAGTGGCACAGGCCCAAGCTCTGCAACCGTGTACTCCGGTCCGAGAGAGAGGGTCTCCATGAGTTCCGCCGACACCAGTAGTTTTTGATCGAGTTCGTTACAGAGTGCTTCGATTCGTGCAGTTGTATTGAGGACATCCCCATTGTAGGCGATTTCGCTCTTGAGTTCTCCGATCTGAGCCGTTATGACCTCACCAGCGTGGATTCCAGCCTTGAACTCGGGCACGAATCCGTACGCTTGAAGAAAATGATCCCGATGTGCGTGGATTTGGTCTTCAATGAGGAAGAACAACCGGACGCAACTATCCTCCGCAAGTCCGCTCCTCATCTTCCACGTCAATATGATCTCGTCGCCCACGTATTTGTAGATTTCGGCGCCGGTTTCCAGAATCGGCTCGGACATCTCTGTGAAGTAGCGGTGAAGGAAATCGAAGTAACGATCCGAGTCCATCTCGTCTGCCAGGGTGGTGGAGCCCTTCAAGTCCAGAAACATGAAGATGCGGAGTTCCTGGCGGGGACGATGGTAGCGTCCGCTCACGTACCCCAATAACACGCCGGGCCCAAGCAATCGGTCGAGTTGTACGAAGAAGAGAAGGAAAGCGATCACTCCGAGTCCTTCAAGCAACCCGATAAGGGTATCTTGCTGGAAGATGGCTTGGGCATAGGCCTGCCAAGTGATCCCGTCTATAAATACATCCAGAAGATTGAGCACAGCGAAGGTCAGGTACATGACCCCGACGAGCATCAGTGATTTCCCTGCCAAATGGACGAGAAAGGGAAGGCCCTTGAGCCAGTACTTGAAAAAGAAGAGTTCGGCCACGCCTGCCACAAATCCGAACATGAATCCCAAGAGGAAGGAGCCCGGTGAGATACCGTTTCCGTGAACGAGGGAAAGAGCTACGCTGAAAGGAATCGCGGCCAAACCGAGCTTCGCTGATGCCAGTAGCCTCCGGATCGTGTATGGCTTAATGGTATGGGTAGGTAATTGTGTCATCTCATCTAACACCCTGTTTTTTCAGTTTTTTTATATCTTTCCGGTACTTTTTAGTATCATGAAACGCAAAGCCTTCTTTTTCCTCTGCTATTTTGCTTCTTTCTACTAATAATTATCAAGAGCTTCTACCGCTTCTTTTGCGCTCTTATGTTTATTTTTGTAAGCGGTCTCGGGTTTAATGATTGAAAAAAAACCAAATTTCCGTTTGTAGCATTCTCTTCAACCTTGCCGGTTCCCAGTTAAATTTTGACCATTGCACTGCCAAGGAATTATTGAAAAAAACAGTGTTAATTAACGTTAAATAGCTTATAATACATGCCGCAATCCCAACGGGAAATTTATTCAACTAATTTTTCAATTAATTAATTTTTGGAAGTGTCTTTTAACAAATTACCTTAGAAAAGGAGGTTCTTATGAAGAAGATCCTGATTATCTTAGCGGGTTTGGTGGCTTTGCTCGTTGCCGCTGTCTTGTTTGTGCCATCGTTTGTGGACTGGGACAAATTCAAGCCACAGATCGCAGAGGCCGTGAAGGAATCCACAGGCCGTGACCTGAACATCAAAGGCAAAATCAGCCTGTCCATCTTCCCCGCCATTGAATTTAGCGCGGGGGATATCCATCTCTCCAACGCCCCGGGAGCTTCTACCCCGGATATGGTGGCCATCGGCTCCGTTTCCGGAAAATTGAGGCTGTGGCCCTTGCTGGGCAACCGGGTGATTATAGATTCCTTTGCCGTGAGCGACCTTGCGGTGAACCTGGAAGTGGACAAAAGCGGAAAACCCAACTGGCAGTTCGAGCCGGAAGGCGCGCCGCCTGCGAAACCGGCGGCAGAGAAACCATCCGGCCAGGGCGAAGATATCCTGCCGGTGGGGGATATCTCCCTGGGTGACGTTAAGATCGAAAATGGACAGCTTACTTTCTTTGACGCAGGCACCGGACAAAAAATCAACGCCGATGACCTCAGTCTCACGGCATCTCTACCCGGCCTGGCGGGTCCCTTTGTCTTAGCCATTCGGATGGCGTTGAACGGAGAACCGGTAACCGTGGACGTTTCCGTGGAGTCGCTGCAAAATCTTCTCACCGGTTCTCCGGCGAAGGTGAAAAAAGCCCTTTCCACAAAACACGCCTCCGTTACCTTCGAGGCCACCGTTCAGCAAAAACCGGTTCCGGGTCTGGACGGCGTCTTTGATCTGGACATCCCATCCATGGGCAAGCTGGCCGCTTGGTTGAATCAGCCCCTGGGAACCTCGGACCCTGGAAAGCTCAAAATCCATGCTCAATTCGGAGCCGACGGCGCCAAAGTAGCTTTGAAAGAAGCCATCATCGAAGGCAAAGGGATGGAGGCCAAAGCCACCGGAAGCTTCGACGGCAGCGGTCCTGTAGCCAAGTTGGCGCTCAATGTACAAAGTGGAGTACTGGATGTGGACCGCTATCTTCCTCCGGCGTCTAAAACGGGAAAAGCTCCGGCAACTCCTGGAAGAGCCTCCTCTGCAAGCTCCGGCGGTGATCCCCTGGCCGCTCTCTCTCAAGAACCCTTTGATCTTAGCGTGCTTAAGAAAACCGAAGCCGATATCCAGGTTGCCATAGATGGGATCAAAGCCATGGGTTACAAAATCGGGAAGGTGGCCTTCACCACCAGTCTGAAGGGCGGCGTTCTGTCGGCGGACCTCAGTGACCTCCGGCTCTATGGCGGCAATGTAAAGGCCAAGGTAAAACTGGACGGATCTGGGAAAGCCCTGGGCGTGGACGCAGACATCAACATCAACAAGGTCAAGGTAGACCAGTTGGCCAAGGCCGCCACGGGTGAGAAAAAAGTCACGGGCGTGGCCTCCGGTAGCCTCAAAGCCGCCGGAAGCGGGGCCAATCCACGGGCCTTGGTGGAAAACCTGAAGGCAAAGTTGGACTTTGACTTGGGTGGAGTGAAAGCCGCTGGCGCACTTTCCGGGGCCAAAATCAGCCTGGATCTGCCCGGCCTGGAAAGTTCTCCCAGCCTGAAGGGAAGCGTGGTTTACAACAAACAAACGGTGAATTTAGACCTGACCCTGGACCCCATCAAAAAGGTTCTTTCGGGTGACGCCTTTTCCCTGAAGGCGGCGTTGGCTTCCAAGATGGTGAATACCGGATATGAGGGCAAAATCCAACAAAAGCCGGTTCCCGGACTGGACGGGGCCTTCCATCTGAATATCCCCTCCGTCGGACGCCTTGCGAAATGGGTGGGCCAGCCCTTGCCGGCTTCTCAACCGGACCCCGGACCGTTGGCTGTTCGAGCGATTTTTAAAGGAGACGGCGCAAAAGTAGCCCTGAAAGAGGCCGTCATCGAAGGAAAAGCCATGAAAGCCAAGGCTACCGGAAGTTACGACGGAAGCGGCAAAATCAAGAAGGTGGCCCTCAATATAGAAAGCGGAGTGCTGGATGTGGACCGCTATCTACCTCCCCCTGCCAAAGCAAAAAAGGGAGCCGCTACTAAAAAGAAATCCACCGCTCCTTCCGGCGGCGATCCTCTGGCAGCCCTTTCCCAGGAACCCTTTGATCTTAGCGGACTTAAGGGAACCGAGGCGAACGTGCGGGTGGCCATGGCGGGCATCAACGCCATGGGTTACAAAATCGGCAAGGTGGCCCTCTCTACAAACCTGAAAGACGGCATTCTGGTAACCAAACTGAGTGAACTGGCTCTTTACGGCGGCAAGGTTAAGGGCTCCGCCAAACTGGACGGTTCCGGGAAGGATCTGGGAGTAGATGCCAACTTCACCATCGCCGGAGTAAAGGTGGGTCCCCTCTTGAAGGCCGCCACGGGCGAAAAACCCAAGGTGGAAGGAACTGCGTCCGGCAATCTCAATATTTCCGGTGAAGGCGCAAATGCCCGCAATCTGGCGGAGAGTCTGAAAGGTAAGCTTGCATTCAACCTGGGTGGGATCAGCATGAAGAAAGCCAAGGCAGGCTCCATTTCCGAGATCAAAGCTAATCTTGACCTGCCAGGCATGGAAAGCCAATCAAAATTCACTGGCAGCGTGGTTTACAACAAGGAGAGGGTGAATCTCAACCTGAATCTGGACCCCATCAAAAAGGTGCTTTCCGGCAAACCTTTTGCCGTGAAGGTGGCCCTGGATTCAAAACTGATTAATTTGAGTTATGGCGGTTCCGTTTTGCAAAAGCCGGAGCCGGGTTTAGACGGTTCGTTTAAATTGGACATAGGCTCTGTAAGCAAACTGGCAAAATGGGTGGGCCAACCGCTGGATGCCTCACAGCCGGACCCAGGGCCTCTTAAGGTACAGGCGGATTTTTCCTCGGACGGAGCCAAGTCACTTCTCAAGTCCGCCACCGTTACCGGCAAGGCTCTCAAGGTAACAGCATCCGGCATCTGTGACCGCTCCAAGGCAGTGCGCGTTGTCACGGCCAAGGTGGATGTAGAACAAGCCGACCTGGATGCTTATCTTCCAAAACCAAAGAAAGAAGGAAAGAAAAAAGCCCCGGCGAAAAAAACCACCGCCAAGGGCAAATCCGCCGGGTGGAGTACGGAGCCACTGGACCTTGCTGCCTTGTCTGAAAACGATGCGGATATTCAGATCAATATCAAATCCCTCAAATACAGGGAACTCCATATCAAGCCCGGCCGAATCACTACCACCATTAAAAACGGAGTGCTCAAAGCAGCCATCGAAGAGTTGAAGCTTGCCGATGGCTCCATCAAGGCATCCGCCACCGTGGACGGATCCAAACCCACTGCGAGCTTGAATTACCAGGCCGATATCTCCGGCGTACAGGCAAGGCCGCTTCTGAAAACCCTGGCCGATAACGACAGGCTGAGCGGCAAGACTGAATTTCAGACTAAGGGCAAGGCTGTGGGGAAAAACCAGAAAGAGTTGGTTAGTTCGCTTAGCGGAGATGGAAGTTTTAAATTTTTGGATGGAGCGATCCACGGCATCAACCTCGCCTCCTCCCTTCGTAAAGCCCAGACCTTGGGATTCGGCAAATCCGGTGAAGATCAAAAAACCGATTTCGCCGAGTTGAGCGGATCTTTTGTGATCAATCACGGAGTTCTGGATAATCAAGACCTGAAGATGCTAGCTCCGTTGGTTCGTCTAAGCGGAAAAGGGGTAGTCCCCATACCACCTCAGACAATCGATTATGTGGCTACGGCTAAGCTGGTGGCCTCTTTGAAAGGACAAGGGGGAAGCGAAGGTTTGAACGGTTTGCCCATCCCTGTGGAAGTAAAGGGACCGTGGGATAATGTCTCCTACAAAGTGGACTGGAAGAGCGTATTTACAGGCGCCGCCATGAATCCTGATCGGCTGAAGAACATGCCATCGGAACTGCTCCAAAAGGGCAAAGGGTTGGGAGTCAATATGGGTATCCCGAAGGTAGCGCCCGAGGCGGGAAGCATTGGAGCTGCCGCGAAGGAAGCGCTGAAGGGCAAACTTTCAGGAGGAAGCAAAACGGATACTGAAACCACCACGAAAAAAAGCGGTGGAATATTGGGAACGTTGAAACAGTTGGGCCAAAAGAAGGAAACAGACACAACGGAAACCGGTGCGTCTTCCGACACAGGAACGTCGAAAGCAGCGGAATCATTGGAAGCAACGGAAGCAACGGAAACAACGGAAGCAACGGAAACAACGGAAACAACGGAAACAACGGAAGCCAAGGAGGAATCGGCTCCGTCAAAAACGATGAAGTCTTTGAAAGGGCTTTTTGGGAAGTGATTGCTACCACCAACATTCCCTTGTTTCATATTAAGAAAGCCACGGTGCGCTTTTTTAACCTGGAACCATGTCCCAACCTTTTACGCTTTTAACCTGGAACCTCTAAACCTTGAACCCGAATAACCACAAGGTTTTCATGGATAAAGCTTTGCCAAAGAGCTTTCCTGGGCAACACGGCTTGCTATGGAAAGAACGCCCCCTTCTTTTCCGAAAACGCCGATCAAGTCTCCCTGGCTGTTAAAAACAGGGCTTCCGGGCACAGCAAAGGATTTGCTAAGTCCGGTCTCATCCACGAAACGACCATCCTGCAATTTTCCCCATATACAGAGTTCGGCCCTACCCAGATAGTTGACCACCATAAATACCGCACTGTCTTCGTCGATATTTGCCTGATCAGCGATTTGAATGGCCTTAACCTTTTGAAACAGCGGAATGTCGTCGGTTTTTATGGAGATGGAAACAAGCCCGCCTCCTATTGCTTTAACCTCTTCGACTTTTACCGTTCTTTCCCGGATCAACCTGTCTATGGGCATGTCACGCCATGACCTGTCTTCCAGAAATTCCAGTGTATAGGGGGTTTGAGGCAAGTCCGCAGTGATAATCAAAACCCTGCCTTTGCTTTTCTCCAGCACCACACCAGCCCCCGATATGGCGATAGGTCCTTTAAGACCTTTATAAATATCGGTTATCGAGGCTCGGTAGAGTGCAGGATTCCAGATTCCCACCACCGCCCTTGCGGCTTTTTTTACCGGGTCGATGCCATCCGGCTTCATCCCTGCGCAACCTTTTTTCTCTTGCGCCCACGCTCCGGCAGACATCCCGACACACAGAAGAAGAATGGCAAATAGAGCGTAAGGTTTCATGATCTTCAACATTTTGGATCACCTTCCTTTCCTCCAGAGTTACCAACGTTTTTTCTCCTTCTTTGACTCCATCCAAATTCATTCCGAAAACGCCTTCGTTAAACTGTGTCCTACTTATATTAACGGCAAGATACGTGCCAAATATAACGATAATTGTAAAAAAAAGGTCCTTTTGAGAGGGACTATTGAAATAGCCCTTTGGTAGGGACAGAGGAAGGGCAAAGCACGTCGTGCCGGGCTAATCGTAGCCTTTGACAGCATTTTAGGCGGGCATTTTTTTTTAAGGAGGGAGAAAATCTTGCATTCTCCAATGAGCAAAAGTACGAAATATCACACACCGGGTCACTCTGAGGCGACAATTTTTGACAAATTGGTAAGAAAACTGCACTTCGCTATTGCTAAGTGGGGGGAATTTAAGGGAGTAGCTTGAGGAGAGGGAAATTGTAGGTTTGAAAAATGCCTAACGGGGATCGACAACCTTATATGGAAACCTTCTCCACCAGTTCTCGGAAATAGGGGAACTCCTTGCTTTCGAAAAGCTCCTGCCGCAAGTACTCCAGGCAAGCAGGAATATGGCTTTCAAAGTGAGATTTCTTTAGCTCCATGGAAAGATAGGCAAAGGCCCCCAATGCCTGGGAATGTCTCTGGATACCAGCCAGGGTGAAGGTTTCCTGGAAGGACTTCTCCTGCAACCACGGTTCGCTCCTCGCCCTTTTCAAATAAAAGTCTTTGAGACTCTCTTCCATTTCATCGGGAAGTTGGACATATGGATCGCGCAAGAGTGAAACAAGGTCGTAATGAGGTAGCCCCCGCCGAGCGCCCTGGAAATCCAAAAAGGTGATCCCTTTGGAGTTCACCATGATGTTTTGCGATTGGAAATCGCGGTGCATGCCCACGCGGGGAATTTTATCCAATTTTGTCGCCAGACGGTCAAACTCCTCAAACAGCTTTTTTTCATTCGCAGCCTCTGTTTTGCAATAGCCAAGGACGAATTTTTCGTAAAAGTAGTTAGTCTCCCACCGGAGGTCTTGGAAATCGAACACTCTTTTGATGGAGGCCAGTTCCGGGGAGGATTGCATCCGAAGGAGATGACTCAAAACTTCTTCGTAATGAGGAAGCAGTTTTTCCTTAGAACTTTCTTTAGTTGCCAGGTGATAAAGAGCGGTATCCCCCAGATCTTCCAGCAGGGCGATATTTTGGTCCGGGAGGATAGCGAGGACTTTGGGAACCGGGACGCCCGCGCCTTCCAAAATTTTTCCGATGGCAAGGAAGGATTCAAAATCCTTGGGCAGTTGGGAGCTGTCCTTCACGATGGCCGAGTTGCCACCCTGTGCGATGCGGTAATATTTTCGGATAGAACCACCCTCTGTGAGCGGGTCCAGGCGAAGCGTTTTTGCGTCCGCCCAGGAAGGGAGGATGGGGGGGATTTTCGATAGGATAGTTTGGCGATCTTCCATGGGAGCGCATTCAACTCAGACATGGGTAATGAACCATCAAAATTGGGCTATTTACTGGACATTATTTTGCATGCATCACTCTCGGAATGGAATGGTGGAAAGAGCAAAACCGAAATGATGTAATATTGGAAAGTAGAGAGTTCGTGGTGGAAAATTCACCATTCCAGTATTCCCCCACTCCATTATTCCAGTACTCCATCACTCCAATACTCCGTTCTTAGGTCGTATACTCCCCGTTGATCTTTACATAATCGTACGAAAGGTCAGTGGTGAATAGGGAAGCATTGCCGTTTCCCTGGCCGATATTTAGCAAAACCCGGATATCCTTCTTCTTCATTACTTCTTTTAAGGCAGCCTGGTCCACTCCTTCTACCGAGCCCCCGTTTTTCATTACCAGAACGTTCCCAAAATGGAGTTCCGCTGTTTTGGGGTCAAACGTCACCCCGGAGCTGCCAGCGGCAGAGAGGATTCGTCCCCAATTGGGGTCCTCACCGAAAAATGCGGTTTTTGCCAACAAAGAATTTGCTATGTTTCGGGCTATTTGTTCCGCCTCCACATCGGTTTCCATCCCCGATACGCAAATCTCGATAAATTTTGTGGCGCCCTCTCCATCCCGCACAACTGCCTGGGCCAAATTCAGGCAGACTTGGGTTAATGCCTCCTTGAAGGCACTCAACTCCTCACCTTCTGTGTTAATCTTTATGTTGCCAACCGAACCGTTGGCAATGCAAAGAAGGGTGTCATTAGTACTGGTTTCTCCATCCACGGTTATTCGATTGAAGGTCAAGTCCGTTACCTCCCGCAACACTTTTTGCAGAATTTCCTTGCTTATGGATATGTCAGAGGCAATAAAGGCCAGCATGGTGGCCATATTGGGTTGGATCATCCCAGAGCCCTTAGCCATGCCTCCCACGGTGATCTTTTTCCCGCCGTACTCGTATTCCACGGCGTATTCCTTGGGCACTAGGTCGGTGGTCATAATGGCCTCGGCGGCATCACAGCCCCCCATGTCAGAAAGCCCTTTGACTAAGGTTTCCAGCCCATTTTCAATGGGCTCCATTGGTAACGGTACGCCGATTACTCCCGTGGAGGCCATGAGGACCGACTCCGGGGAAATCTCCGAACTCTCAGCCACAAGGCGAGTAATTTCCCGGGCGTTTTTGTAACCCTTCGCTCCGGTACAGGCATTGGCGTTTCCACTATTCACCACAATTGCGCGAGTCACTTCCGTCTTCTTCATATTCTCCCTGCAAACAGTGACAGAAGGTGATACAACAATATTGGTGGTGAAAACTCCGGCAGCCACAGCAGGGGGATTGGAATAAATCAGGGCCAGATCCTTTTTCCCCTCTTTTTTGATCCCACAGGAAATTCCGGATGCGGTTATTCCCGGCACAGAGGTAATTCCACCTGAAATGGATTTTAGATTAATCATGGAAACAATCCTGGGCCATTAAATCCAGTTACTTCAGGAAAACCAAACATAATGTTCATATTCTGGGCCGCCAGCCCCGAAGCGCCTTTCGCAAGATTATCGATGGCAGTGGTGATGACCAAACGATTATTGCGCTCGTCTTTTGCTAAACCGATGTCACAGTAGTTGCTTCCCAGTACGAACTTGGTATTAGATAGATTTCCTTTGTTAAGAATCCGAACGAAGGCTTCCTCTGCATATTCCCGGTGATAGAGTTCCCATATTTGGTCCAGGCTCTTGTTCTCCGCCATTTGACAATAGATGGTGCTCAAAATTCCCCGGTTCGCGGGAATGAGGTGGGGGGAAAAGGTAACGGATACCTCTTTTCCGGCAACGCCTGTCAACTCCTGCTCCATTTCCGGCGTGTGCCTGTGAATGGCGATATTGTATGCCTTCACCCCTTCATTACATTCCGGGTACAAAAAGGGGAGACCTGCGTTCCTGCCTGCGCCGGAGACTCCGGTTTTGGAATCGATGATGATCCCGGAGGTCTCCACCCAGCCCGATTTTAATACAGGCGCCAAACCCAGCATGGCTCCGGTGGGAAAGCATCCCGGGTTTGCCACCAGTTGAGCGTTACGAATCTGCTCCCGCTTGATTTCCGGCATTCCATAAACCGCCTTGGGAAGCAAATCCTTTTGTGTATGCTCCACCCCATACCATTTTTCATAGGTTTTGTAGTCAGCTAATCGAAAATCAGCGCTCAGATCGATAACCTTCTTCCCGGCCTTCACCAAACCGCCCACAACCTCCATGCCTTCCCTATGGGGAAGGGCCGAAAATATTAGGTCGCATTTCCCAGCCAGGTCGCAATGGGCAAGGGATTCGCACTGGAGATCGACAATTCCCTTCAAGGAAGGAAAGGTCTCCGAGATGGGCAAACCGGCCTGCTTTTCAGACGTCAAGGCCGTAATCTTCACCTCAGGGTGACTCCATAAAATGCGTATCAACTCAGCCCCTGTATAGCCCGATGCTCCCGCGATACCTACTCGAATCATTTTTTATCCTCTTTACTTTATTAATGTCCTCTATTTAGAGGGGATTAAGGGATGTGCAAAAAAACTTTGCTTAAAAAAACAAAGCTTCACAAGTTTACAACTCAAAATATTAGGACATTCCTTAACTCATTTCAAATCCACATGTCCGAAGTGAAGGCAAAAAAAAGGCCATGGAAATCAGCCGCCGGATAAGGCGTCTGGCTCCCATGGCCATCAAAGAAACAAAAAAGTTTGATTTTAACGTTTTGAGAACTGGAATTTCGCCCTGGCCCCTTTTTGGCCGTACAACTTCCTCTCCTTAATCCTGGAGTCTCTTGTTAAGAGTCCGGCTCTCTTCAATGACAGCCTGAGGTTGGGATCGGATTGCAAAAGCGTCTTGGATATTCCATGCTTGATGGCTCCAGCCTGCCCCATAGGCCCACCGCCTTTGACGGAGATACTCAGGTCAAAGTTTTTCAAGCTGTCGGTGAGGGTAAGGGGATATTGCACCACCATCTGGTGGCCATCGCTTGGAAAGTACTCCTTCAACTCTTTCTTGTTGATGGTTACCTTGCCTTCTCCCACTTTCATCCACACTTTTGCTATGGACGTTTTTCTTTTTCCGGTTCCGTAAAAAATTTCTTCCATTGGTCACTCCATTCAATTCAAGGTAATGGTTTCCGGGTTTTGGGCCTGATGGGGATGATCAGGTCCAACGATTATTTTCAGCTTCTTGATCATTTGCCTGCTGAGCTTGTTTTTTGGAAGCATCCCCTGCACCGCTTTTTGAAGCAGCATTTCCGGTTTTTTTGCTTTGACTTCCCTGGCTGTGGTGGATTTGATCCCTCCGGGATAACCCGAGTGGCGATAGTAGATCTTGTCTGTTTCTTTCGAGCCCGACAATTTGACTTTTTCGGCGTTTGTCACCACTACATAATCCCCGGTATCCACATGGGGAGTATAGGTTGGCCTGTGTTTCCCCCTGAGAATGTTCGCCACCTTCACGGCAACCCTTCCCAAGACTTGGTCGGTGGCGTCGAGGACCAGCCACTTTTTTTCGACGGAACCTTCTTTTGCTAAATAAGACGACATGATTAAAAACCTTTTAAAAATGAATTAGAACCTGATAAAAATTGAACTTTTAATTATAGTGAAATCATTAAGGAAATGTCAATAACAGTACCGGTAAAAAATGAAGAGAAAATATAGATTCGGCAATACGACCCCAAAAAGCCTCTTTAAGAGCTGAGGGATGCCTTGACGCTCCATCCTGGTCTATAATAATGCTTTATTGTATCCGTTCACCGTTTCAGGTTCTCTTTACGCATGTCCTACATCACTCTTATCGATAAGCTGGCTTCGTTCCTGAAAACGATTTTGAAGTTCAAGCTCCTACGCATTCTTGTTACAATCCTGGCGGTTTTGTATATTTCTAATGAGATGATGATTCGCTGGACCCCAATTCCCCATAAAATAGCGGAATGGCTCGCGGTACAGCCCGATTTACGCAAAACAGATGTAATTATAGTATTGAGCGGAGGAGCGGACCAGCACAGAAAGGTTTTGGAAGGGGTAACGCTGGCCAGGGAAATCCACGGGATTACTCTCTGGAGGAAAGGGTATGCACCAAAGATACTTTTTTCAGGAGGAAAGGTATCCGAAAAATACCTGAATGACTCAAAGTATATGAAGAAATTGGCCCTGGACATGGGAGTTCCTGAAGAGGCCATTCTAGTGGAAGAAAAGTCCAGAAACACTTTGGAAAATATGCGTTTTTCGAGGAAGGTAATGGAGGAGAATAGGCTTCATACCGCCCTGTTGGTTACATCTCCACTTCATATGAAAAGGAGTCTTTTTTTCGCCCAAAAATTTGGAATTGATGCCTTCCCTGCCCCTTCCCCCTATTGGATTTATGCCAAAAGGGGAAGGCAACTGATTTCTCAGATGAAAGTGGAAATGGTGGGCCTGGTGATTTACCGCTACTTCGACGAGGAGACTATCAGAAAGGTCAGTCTCTTTGTGAGGGAGTCTTTTTTGTTTGATTGGTTGTAAAAATATTGTGGAGATCAAATGACCTCTCGGAAAAATAACCTGTCTTTCTCTTACGGAAAAAAAAGCATCCAATTTGACTCTTCCGGTATGGAAGAATGCCGTATATTTTCACCTCGGAAAATCCAAACGGAAGGAACGGAAAAAGAAATTGTAAAAGAATCTCTTGCGAATCCCATCGGCTCTCCAACCCTTTCTTTTCTGTTAGATCAACAAAATCCTTCGAAAGTGACTGTGGTTCTGTCCGACATTACACGGATTACCGGGAGCCAACTCTTTCTACCATTGCTGAACCAAATTTTCCAGGAACGGCGAATATCGCCAAGGAAAATCACCTATCTCATTGCTTCGGGCATCCATCCACCTTGCAGCAAGGAACAGTTAGAGACCTTATTAGGAATCAAAGGAGGCTCAGGGTTGAAACTGGAAGAGGCCAAGGCCCCGTACCGGTATCGACTCACCAACGGGTCGGCGGTAATTCAACACAGCGCAAGGGACGAAAAAGCGCTAAAACCTGTGGGTGCTTTCGTTGATGGCACACCGCTAAAGATTCACAAGCTGGCGGCAGATTCAGATTTCCTCATTTTGACAGGATCCGTAACTTTGCATTACTTAGCTGGCTTCGGAGGAGGCAGGAAGGCGATTCTTCCCGGAATTTCCAGTTATGAAAGCTGTATGGAGCTTCATAAACTTTCCCTATGCAAACAATGGAACCGAAAAAACCGAAGGGCTTCCTTGGGGAATATCAGGGGGAATCCCGTTCATCAACGAATGGAGGAAGCGGCGAAAATGGTGAGCCCGGCTTTTTTGCTTAATACCGTTTGCGACGACCACGGAAAAATCATCCACGCGGTTTCCGGCCATTGGAAAAAGGCATTCCAAAAGGGAACGGGGTTTGTACGAAAGGCCTTTTGCCGGGAATCGGACTCCCTGTTCGATGCTGCCATTGTTTCGTGCGGTGGATTCCCCAAAGACATCAACTTCATCCAAAGCCACAAAACCTTTGAAAACTGCATTGGGTTGGTAAAGGAAGGGGGGGCGTTGTTGTTGATAGCCGAATGCCGGGAGGAAATCGGGAATCCCGATTTCCTGAAATGGTTTCGGTTTCCTTCGGAGGAGAAATTCGTTAAATCTCTAAAGGAGAACTTTGTCATCAACGGCCAAACAGCTCTCTCCACCTTCAATAAATGCAAAAGGGTCAGAACTTACATGTTAACCAACCTGGATGAGAAAACCGTGAGAACAATGAATATTCACAAGGTTGCCAGCATTCAGGAGTTCATTGAAAGGGAGAAGCTGGAAGGAAAAAAAGTGGCACTGGTTCCCAATGGATCAACCACTTGGTTTAGAAGCTCCAGGTAGATTGCCTGAGTTAGAATAAAGTAGTATCTTATTGGCATTATGGATAAAATTTATTATTTAAATTAGGAAGACACATGAAATTACTGAGCTTTGACATAGAGATATCGGACGTCTTCGAACTCGGACAGTACGAGGACATGGAAAAATATGCGCCGTTTCATATTTCAGTGGGAGCAACGGCGATACACAATGGAGAGGAACGGGTGTGGTATTCGGAAGATGAGAATGGTCGTCCCGCGTTGAACCTGACCCGGGAACGTGCTCACGATTTCCTTGAGTATCTTGATGAGATGCAGCAGAAAGGGTTCATGGTGTGCGCATGGAACGGCTTGAGCTTTGATCTGAAATGGATCGGCCATCAAGCCGATGACATGGCCCTGGCCGCTCGTATCGCTCTGAAGAGCTATGACCCCATGTTTCAGTTCTTCAACCAAACCGGTTTCCCCGTGGGACTGGGAAAAGTAGCGGAAGGAATGGGCATTCCGCAAGAAAAACTCATGGACGGCGCGGAGGCGCCAAAGCAATGGTGCGCAGGGAACCATCAGGAGGTAATGGATTACTGCCTCGGTGATTGTCAGATGACTAACCTCATTGTCCTTGCGATACAGAAGGCACGGCAAGTTCGATGGGTAACGGGCAGAGGACGCATCAGTTCAAAGCCTATGCCGCGACTCAAATCCGTCGAAAAAGTCATCCAGGATCCTGAACCTGACCAGTCCTGGATGGATACACCGCTTCCGAAGATAAAGTTCTACCAATGGGTCCAGGAAGCCACAGGGACCAAAACATGAGTGACGATCTAACATTATTCTCCTCATTAAAAATTATGGTTTTCGTTTGAAAATGGGTCGAGTCTGCTTTTGGCTTAACTAAAGGAACAAAATAAGTCATGGTCTGAACTATTTGCCAAATCCCCATGCCCCACCCCTGCCCAATCTTCACATCACCACTGCCCAGTTTCTAATATGTCATTGCCCAAATTTGGTGTTGAGACTGCCCAATTTCGGGCAGTGCAAAAGAAGCTATGGAAGTTTTCTGCAAGAGGCGGCAGGTGGGGGTTGCGAAAAAAGTACTAGCTGAACATAAAACCTTGCCCCTCAAGATCTCGGAATAGATGCGGTTAGCGGTTGGGGTGGACTGTATGGACTCTGTGGACCGGGTGTACTTGGTGGTCTGGGGGGATTTTGAGGGTGTTCTTGTACTTCCCGACTAACCGGGTACAAAATGGCCAAGGACTTTTCTTCTCTTCGTCCCTCTATCTTTTCCTTTCTCTGCCGTCCGTCTTCTGTCCTCTGGTTTTTTCGTCCTTCGTCCTTCATCCTTCGTCCCTCAGACCTTCTCCAGATCCCGTTGAAAACTGGCAACCCAGTTCTCTTTTTTGGAAAAGAGGAAGAGGACGGCGGGGACCACGAACAGATCGTACCACACCGCTAAAGCCATGGCGGAGGCAGCCATTACTCCCAAACGAGCGTTATTGGCAAATTCGCTCATGAGCATAATGCCGAACCCGAAACAGAGAATCACCGTGGTAAGTACAATGGCCGAGCCGCATTGCTCCATGGATTGCTTCAGGGATTCATAAACATCCATCCCGGACCGGCGATTGCGCATGTATCGGGACAACAAATGCACCGTGTCATCCACCACGATCCCCAAGGCTATACACGCCGTGAGGCCACTGAAGATGTCGATGGTGTGTCCCAACATCCCCTTCCATCCGAATACGATGAAGATGGGGATTACGTTGGGAATGATGCTGAGCAGCCCAATCTTGAAAGATCGGAAGATCAGTTTGAGGGT
>JAJDAS010000402.1 GCA_029261755.1 Nitrospinia bacterium | reverse complement strand
AGGGTCTTGTCTTTGACGAAAAATCGCTCAAATTAGGTCCAAATTCTTTTGATGAATGGCTAAACCCTGCTGAGAGATGGTAATGCGGACATTGTTGGCGTCGATCTGTTTCTTTATCTGTTCCGTTTCATATTTGGCCAGTTTTTCCTGGAACTTCCAATCTTCCATCCGTCGCAGATACTGGCCCATAGTTGCCGCCAGACCGGCGCTCTGGTTCAACATTTCCGCTATGCCATTGCTGATCTGGGCACCCGCATTTATAGCGTCCCCAAACTTCATTCCCCCGTCGGAGAAACCGAAAATATTTGGAGCTAAATAACCCACTATAGAAACCCCGTTTATACCAAGCGCAATGCCTTGCGGGACCAGGGCCGCACCTCTTAAAGCCAAGTCCGTTATCTCAAGGGGATTAATGAATTCGCTTATTAGCTGCTGATAATATGCTTGCCTGTATTGGGAGCTGCTCAGGGATTGTTGTAACGCCGCCAATTGGTCATTCATATCTGTAATCTGTTTTTGCTTCACCATGGTGGTCATATTGAGGATATTTAATTCATGGGTGGAGCGGAGGAGCGCCAATGCTTCCGCGTCGTTCTTCTCCAATGTGGAAAGAAGAGAATCGCCAAGTTGTATAAGTGTAGAAGTAACATTTTTTGCCTTTTCCAGCATGACACTGAAACGGTAATGGGGAACATTCGGTTGTAGTTGAGTGGCCACCTCCAGCACATTGTTCCCTTCCGCCGCTGCCTTCACCAATGCCATGGGATCAATCGGTGGTTGAAACAGCGGTAGAGGTTGTTTTTGTCCGTCGATATTCAGGCAGTGCCGGATTTTATAAAGCCGATCCAGCACCCGGTCCCAATAGGCGGTGAATTTGTCGTTTTCCGGGACGCAGAAATAGGCTTCTATATCGTTAAAGGGAACGTCTCCACCAATAATCGGTGGTGTTGGAGGAATTGAAGGCCATATGGCGTTCTCCATATCAATTAAAAACTGGGGAATTGGTTCGGGTTTCTTTTTATTACTATAAAAATCCAGAATCTCTTTGAAATCCATCGGAGACTCCGACGGACAAGGCCCAAGATCCTGTGGACGAGGTCCCAACAAATCATAAGCGTAAATATAAAGCATAAGAGCGCTGGTAATGGATTCCCAGGTAAACTTCGTGAATTCTGAATCGCCCCAATCGAGTAGGTTGTCGATATATTTCATCACCACCGTTTTTTCGTAGGCTCCCATCCGCAGTCTGGCAATTGCATGGGGATCAAAAGGGTCATCATCGTACGCGGCGATCTCGGTGGGACTTTGGAGTTGCTTTTTTAATGTTTCAAAGGTGTGATTTCTAAAAGGCAGGAATTGCCAGTAACGTGATGTAGATTTTGTCAGATAAGCGTTTGTCAGGATATTCTTTACTTCTTGCGCCTGATGGACGGTTAGTTGTATTGAATTCGCCAGGAGATTAACGTCTATTGTGGTAGCGAGTTCGGCAACCTTTCCATTGTCTTTTATTAATGGAGGAACCTGCAGTTTCAACAGTCCATATGTTAGCTCCGATTTAGCTTGGGTAATATCATCTGTGATAAATGAATCTTTGTTCAGAAGCGCGGGCAGGGGTATCGTAGGGTTGAAAATATATTGAAGCCATTTTTCAGCGTCACGGAATTGCTGGTTGGAATTCAGCATATTTGCAACTAACATGGGCCCATGAAAAAACAGCTCCCAGTAGTAATTACCATAAGGTCCGTCAAAACTAACTTGCTCTCCCAATAAATCCTGAGGTGGATTTACCTGATGTCCCGGTTTTAAATTATTAAAAGACTTTTTTACATTTTTTGGGGGTTCTTGTGATTTAAGGGACAATAAAGCGTCGATGCCTCCCGTAAACAGTTCTCTGCTTAAGGGCTCAATTGCGCTTGTGGTAAGTCTCTGGGTAGTAAACTTTAATGTGTGTATATTATCGTCCACCTTGAAGTTGTTACTCTCATAATTCAAGCCAAGCGGCCCTGAAGTGAGTAATACATTCTTTACCATCACTGCCTGAGGTATCGTGAGTTGGATGGAATTAGCAAGCAATGCCGGTGTAAGCAAGGTAACCATGGAAGTGGCAACAATACCGTTCTTGTCTACTAAGGCTACATCCTCCGACTTTAACATATTAAAAGTCTGTTCAGATAAAGAGGGTTTTTTTTGCGAGTTTAAAAATTCAAATGATTTAGCGTTTACGATATTAAACGCATAGTTTACCGACAAAGCATTTTCTATTTGCTGAAACGTTCCGGCGTTAAGCAAAAAGGCTTCGCCTTGGAGATTAATGATAAACATTCCCGGTTGATTCTTTATGGGAATGATGTTTGTATTTTCTTGATGTATATTAGAAAACAATACCGGCGTGCCGTAATAAAGATCAAACAGCTTATTCCTGACTTCTCTAGTTTGCTCGAGTGTCAATTGAATAAAACTTGCCAAGAGAGCGGTCGACGTGGAAATGATCATCGCCTGTACTTTGCCATTCTTATCCAGTAAACCAATGTTTTGGGCTTTCAGCAGGTTAAAGGTGTTTTCAGAAGTAGCGGCGTCAATATTAGAAGTAATAAATGAATCATTATTGGCCGGCGCAGAACCGCTAATGGAAATACTGCTCAACTCCATGCCCTCAACATAATTATTGTAAAGAGTGTCATTCAAAGCGTTGATAGCCAAAGACTTTCTTGATCTATCTATACCGACCGCAAAAGTGGGGGCGCTGGTTTCAGTCTGCTTATTGGGTTCAAAAATCAAGAATTCATTACCGCTTAACAGAAAAGAATCTTCCAGTTCAACATTCAGAGTAATGCTATGGTTTAACGGGAAATAGCCTGTTTGGTTGGCATTGACGATTTCGTTCTTTTCTTTTTCCGCTTCACTGATCGTTTTCTGGAAATTTTGAATATCACCAATTGTATTTATATCAATCGGCTGTGGCGTTCCCGCTTTTGATGAAGAGTTCACCTCTATCAAGGGTCCGTAATAAATAGATATTTTTTCCTCTTGATTAGCGGAACTGGCAGCGCCCTGATAGTCTTGAGGCGCAACGGTCATCGCCGCAACTTTATGCCAATAAAGTTCTTCCATCTCAAAGAGGTCGGCGTTGAATGGGTCGTAATAGTTTTTTGATGTTAATGGATCGACATTAATGACATGGTCAGCCAAAAATGTTTGCGGCTGCACCCAATTGCCGCTGAAATTATAAAAAGAGTATTTAATACTTGCCTTATATAGGGTTGTTTTCTCGCTTGAAGCTGCGGATGTCGTATTTTCCTTCGTTTTTTTTATTTCCACCCAAAAAACAAACAATTTGTTAAAAGCATAGAGAGGAGTTATATTTTTTGCGTTGATGGTGATATTTATCTTTTTCCATTCCGACCAGATATCCCCCGGTTCCCGAGAGATATAAGAGAAGTTATATGGCTCCGTCTGCGTTCGCGCAAAAAGAAATAAGGTGTCTATCGCGCCCTTTTCCTTGTTGTGAACCGTGCAGTGATAACCATCCACATATTTGAGTTTTGCTAATTCACTAAATTCGTCAAGGTATTTTTTATAGGCTATATCCACCTTATCCTTTGTGACATTCCCCTGGCTCAGAGTGTTTTCGAGTTGTTCGAATAGGGAGGTTTTTGATTTTCGCAAAGTGGGGTCTATATAATTTTCCGGGTACAAAAATACCTTGCGGTTGGCTTCCCATATCCGGTAGTTCATGATCCATTCCCAGTAGACGTCAGGGATATCATCCGTGCTAACGCTTACATTGCGCTCCAGGTTGAGCCTGCAACGCTGTAGGTAGAGCTGGGCACTATTCAGGGCTTGTTTAATATAGGAAATATCCGCACAACCGCTTTTTTCCACATCGATCAATGAAAACTCATAAAGATCTCTCGGAGTTTTGATCTCTTTGTACTTGCTCCCAAGCTTCCAAACCGTTAAGGGAACCATTGCGCTTCGTTTTAGTTCTTCCATTCCACTGTTCATTTTCTTGAAAATGGTCGACCATGCATCGCTTGAAGTATTAACTTTTACATTTTGAAGCAATGAAGCTGAGTAGCTTTTATACGAATCCCAATTGCTAGCGGCGGACGTCCATGAAGCCATCCCATTCAATTGCTCTATAAAATAGACGTCAATACCCAGTTCTTCTGTAATGGTAAAAACCCGGTTTAATTGGTGCAGACCGTTTACGTCTTTACAATTTTTCCCTTCACCAAAAAAGTATTTGAGTAAGTAATTAGTTTGGTCTTTCTGCCAACCGGTGATCTTAACCAATTCGCCAAGAGCGTCATAACCAGTATTCCCGACATTGTTGAAGTAAGAAACCAGTTGATTTTTTGGATCGTCAAAGCCAGCTTCCAATTGGGTGAAGGAGTAAATTTCATATGTATTGTTAACTTGAAAGGTAATCGTGGATGATGCGCTATTAACCGTATATTTTTGATTGTATGCATAAGGCTTTTTTACGATTCCATTAATCTGGCTATTGTTTAGATTTAAACTTTTATAAAAAAGCAAAAAACGAGAGACGCTTTTTATAAAGCTGTCAACAAACGGTTTGTTTTCATCCGGCTTAATAAAGGATTCAAGGTAGTCCGGCTTTTGTAAAAGAGTTTTTACCTGGTCAATAATAAGGGCGATAAAATCTTCCTTCACCCCGAAAAAGGTCGCAAGGTTACTCTCAAAAGTCTTTATCTGGTTTTGATTGAATTTATCAACCGTTGAGACAATAAAAGTTTTTTGATCGCTATTTAATTTAAAAGTTTTTTGGTCGGGCAACGGCAGTAGGTCCGGCAAGTCGCTGGGCTTAAGAGTCTTGCTGTTTAATACCAGTCCTGCATTGTCAATGTACTCATTTGATGATAGCCATGTAATAGTGCTGCTCCCCACGTTCTGAGGTATACCGTAACCTGAAACATCATCGGGCTTTAAAAGTGCGTTTTGAATCGCAAGATTTAATGATTTAAGAAAGGGAGGAATATTTTTTTCATCATAACCGATACTTACATATTCGCTGGGTTTCCCGTTACAGATATAGTCTATTGCAAAAGCGTTTAGCCCAGAAGCTTTCATCCATTTGATGGCCTTTACAATATTGAGTGCCTGGTCTGGCGTTAGAGATGGTGAAATTAAACTCGCGTTATCTTTATTGGTTATTTCCAGCAATTTTAACAATGGTATGTACTCTTCCGTTTGCATGTTCAACGTTTTGGCCAGCATGGTATGTCGATATAAAACCGACAGGTTTTCTACGGTCAGGTTTATGGTATCAACATCCCCAAATGCCGCTATGGCAATCTGTCGTATGGAGTCGGTTGAAGCCGGTATCCCCGAAACAATTACATCAGCGGCGGAACCCGAAGTACTTTTGCCGGTCTTTCTTAAATCCCATGTTTTAATTTTTGTTTGGTAAAGAGGATTGACAAATCGTATGTAGCCATCAGGATATGCCGGGTGATATGGTGAACTATCCGATGAACCAATCAATTGCGGGCCGTTAAATATTTTGTCAAAAGGGGCCTCGGAAAACTGTCCGGTTCCAATACCTGTTGTCTTAATGTCGTACCACAATGTTGGCAGCAAATTCACCGGTAACGAGTAATCGGTTTCCAGTTCTTTTATTTTCGCGATCTCTTGAAAAGTGATATCGGATATATCTCGATTTCCCAGAGTTGGGAGAGACGAAATAGTCAAGAATATCCAGTCAAGGTCGGCATAGGACCATCCGAGTTTTTGCGAAATACGGATAAACCGATTCATGGTATCAAGCGACTTGATATCGAGGTTTTCAATCTCGTAATATTCATTAGAGTGACCGATTTGATTGGGTTTAGTGAGTATAATGGAGAGATACTCAGTTGCTTCTTTTGGTTTTGAAAAAACTTTGTTAATAAAAAAGTTATGCGGGATGATCCCCCCCGTTGCTTTGGGGTAAGGCTCTCCGGTAGCTGGGTCTGTTCCTGTTTTTCTCGCACCAGTCCAGGGCGTCGGATCGCAGGCTTCTCCCATGCCTGTTTTCCAATGGCCTGTAAAGCTTGAGCAGTCCGAAGGAAAAGTAAACTCGCAATACCCGGTACTTCCATTGTTTTCTTCCCAGGTTCCCTGAATAACGTTCTTTACAAGACTTCCCCGCAATGTTCCACCGTTAAGATCGTAATTGGCGGTAACAGTACTGCCATTTTGGATAAATGTAATCGTTGTTCCCTCTGTAGAGGTATATACGCCTGAGACGTTAAATATCTCCTCCGGGTTTAAATTCTGATAAAGCAATTCCCGTAAATTTTTTAATGAAACACCCGTCTGGAAAGTGAACGTATCGACTATGTTCAAATTGGCTAAATTGTCGGCGGCAATTGTTAAGCCATAATTCTTAGACAAAACAGTTGACAGGTTCCCTGAATCTTGCGCCTTGAAATTTAAGAATTCTTCCTGCGAAATATTTAAATATTCCCTTGCCGATGCAAAGGACAACCCCGTGCTCTTACTCATTGCCTCGTAAATCTCCGACAACGATGTGTTATTTTGCTTTAAATAGGTCCGAATCTGGGCAAGCGGCAGATTAAAGGGCAGGTTAAAAGGATATAATGTGTTTGCAAGCGTTTTATAAACATCTGTTGTGTTTAAAGCTTTGGCCAGGGTTTCTTCGAGAATTTCGTTTACGATTTGAAGGTAGGGGACCAGGTTATTGGTGTTGCCACAGGTGAGTTTAAGTTTGGCGATATCGGGACGCCGGTCATCGAAGGTTAATCCTTTGGGAATGTTATCAGACGGCTTTTCCCTTGTGGTATTGGGGACTGTAATGGCTTTATTGATTAAACGAAGCAGGTCCACGAGATACGCTGCGGGGCCTAATATAGATTTACACTCCGGGCAATCGCAAAAATTCAAAGAGCCGAAAATCTCCTTGTAACTGGAGAGGTTTTTAAATGTTTCCGGTGTGCTTTGCGGCGCCGGTGCTGCGGCGAGCCCCATATAATAGGGTGATTTCTTCAGATGATTTACGTTGGCCCATAAGTGCATGGTTTGTGTTTTCACGGCGTTAGCTCTCTGGTAAACCTGTTTCGCCGTTTTCGCACCCCCTTTTAATTTACCCCCAAACTCCTTGATGAATTGAGACTGACTGAGAGTAGTAATTTTACGGGCCGAATCCATCGAATTTTCGTACAAAGCAACGGCGACATCCGGATTTGGTTCAACGCGGAGAAGCCGCTGGTATGCCTTTAATTTGTCGAGTACCACGGCTTGATTTGCCTTGGCTATCTTCAGTTTTGAGACATCCTCTTTATCATGAAAATCAAAGTCAAGAATATCGAAGTTGGGGTTGTTCTTGTAAAAGTTTCCTAAAGCCGGGTCGTTGATTTTTAACACCGACTTTTACGATATGGGAAATCATCATATTTCCCCCCTAAATTTTCCTTGCAGGCTTCCTTGCCTCATATAACTTCCTATTTTTTTTGCCCCTTGCCCCTCCCTTCTTCCTGACTTAATAGCCTGTTTTATCAAGTAAACCTATGTAAATAT
>JAJDAS010000401.1 GCA_029261755.1 Nitrospinia bacterium | reverse complement strand
TAAATTACACTTTTGGGAGGTAATATGGCTTGTACGAACTCTAATAAACATGCGGATTTAGCCTCGTTTTTTACACTTTTAGGGTAACTTGGCACCCTAAGTCTCTGTTTTTATTGAGTTATTAACCGGACAGCAATGATTATTAATAGTAGGTGAGATTGATAGGAGCTTGTTTTTCGGGGAATGGAGGGGGGAAAGATCCTGGTATTTGCGAAGCTTTCGGAGGTTCCGCAAACGACAAAAAAGAGAAACCGATGTGGGAATGGAAAGGAATTTGAGTTTTTTCATAAACGTCCCCCAAATTTGCCGTCAGATTAGCAGAGTGGCATAAAAAAGTCAAAAGGCTTCCCTGCTTTGATTTTACCTTCCATTGCCTCAATCTTCACTATGTGATAGGCTTTGTTTTTTACCTACATCACTTCAACCTTTTGATTGAAATGTTGATATTTGAATTGAATCTTCAATCATTAAGCCAACGTTTTACAAAGCTTAATTTCTATGATTGATTACGCCATAGCACGACTGGCAGCATTAAAAAGTGGGTTCATCAGACAGGGGCCTTTAGAATGTGCCATAGAGTCCAGAGACCAAAGAACTTTGCTCTCTCTCCTCTCGGACTCCGTCTTCAAAGAAGAGGCGGATGCCGTTTTCTCAGGTGGATGCGCCAATGTCACCACCATATTGAAGTGCATTCATCAAGGCCACCAACGCCTTCGCTTATTTGTGGCCAATCTTATAAAAATTGCTTTCCCGGAAACTTTTGATGTGATTCTTGGCCGTTGGGAGATGGAGGAGATCAAGGCCGTTATGCGGAGTCTCACCTCCAAAAGGGAGGCGAACGAGGAACGTTTCCCTTTTACTTCCTTCATCTTAGAGGCTGGAAAGGGAGACGGCTGGACCTCGTTGAAATCCGTTTCGGAATTCAAGGCCGCCCTTGTGAAAGCTCAGCATCCCATGGCGTTCTTATTGAATCCGGCACAGTGTTTGAGGGACCGAGTTCATGCCGAACTGGAGATGGAACGTAATTATTACCAGGAGTATCTTTTTAAAAAGATGGGCGCGGGAAACTTGGCGGAAAAATATTTTACAAACCAGTTGGATACCGCCAATATCCGAAACGCCTTGCTGATTCGCGAGAACCTTCCCGATGACGACCAGATGAAAGACTTCTTCATACAAGGTTCCGGGAGGGTTTCTTTTTCAGACTTTCAGCGTCTTGTCAAGGAGCCCATGAGTGAGGTGGCGACTATTATAAACGCGAAACTTCAACTTCATCTTCCCCCAGAAGAACTTTCCCCTTCCCAGTGCTCCAGGGAAATCACCAGGGGCTTACTAAATCACTATCGGATGAATGCCATTATTGAAGCTGGCAGCATCTGGAACTTTCTTTTCTTTATGGAAGATTTGGATACCATGGCAGCAGACCTAAAACTGGCCACCTATTTTGGAGCAGCACGAACTCCTTACCAATACGCCACACACCATTTTCTTGGAGTGAAAGTAGCATGAGTCTGCCCAGAACTTTTAAAGTGCTATCCCACGAAGGACAGGAGACAGGCTTCCGGCTCGGAGGCGCACAGGTAGTGGTAATTCAGGACCAGCAGGCCATGAACAAAGAGATTGAACAAACCCTGGAAACAAAAGAAGTGGGAATTCTTGCCATCCCGGAGGACATGGAAGGCTGGATCACAGAAAAAAGCAGGAAGGCCCTGAAACGCGCCAAGATGCCTTTATTGGCGCGATACACCTATCCCGCAAAGTGGAAACCGGCTCCTGAGGCGGACAAATTTACCGAGGGTATGGTCTTCCGCTCCATCGGTTACCATATGAGGATCAAACTATGAGCTCTCCGGAAATTATCAAGGTATCGGGTCCCACGGTGCAGGCTGGCAAGATATTCGGATGCTTCATGGGAGAAGTGGTCCTGGTGGGTCCGGGCAAGCTCACAGGAGAAATTATCCGCATCGAAGGTGACACCGCCATGGTCCAGGTGTACGAAGATACTGCGGGTCTGAAGATAGGCGACCCGGTGGAACGGACGGAAGAACTACTATCCGTGGAATTGGGGCCGGGGCTACTGGGAGGCATTTTCGACGGCATTCAACGGTCTCTGTCAACCCTGGCGGACCAGTGGGGCGACTTCATCGAAAGAGGAGCGCGGGTTCCCAGTCTGGATCGTGAGAAAAAGTGGGACTTTCAACCTCTGGTAAAATCCGGCGCCCAGGTGGAATACGGCGCGGTGTTAGGAACCGTTCAGGAGAGCGAAGGGATCGTTCACAAGATCATGGTTCCAAAAGATGTACGAGGGACGGTGGACACCGTTTCCGGTGGTCCGCATACGGTGGATGATACCGTGGTAGTGCTCCGAGATGGAACGGAGATCTCTATGAGGCAAAACTGGAACATCCGCGTACCACGTCCACGATCCGCAAGACTTCCCCTTAAGATCCCCATGATCACCGGTCAGCGTGTGGTGGACTCCTTATTTCCCATTGCCGAGGGAGGCGCGGCCGTCATTCCGGGTGGATTCGGCTCCGGCAAGACCGTCTTGGAACAGACCATTGCTAAATACGCCGAAGCGGACGTGATCATTTACATCGGTTGCGGGGAACGGGGAAATGAGATGGCGGACACGCTACATCAAATGACGAAATTGAAGGACCCACATACCGGGCTCCCCCTCATGTGCCGAACCATTCTCATTGCCAACACTTCCAACATGCCGGTGGCAGCGCGCGAGGCGTGTATCTACACCGGAATCACCATCGGAGAATATTACCGGGACATGGGCTATCGGATTACCATGCTGGCGGACAGCACCTCCAGATGGGCGGAAGCCCTGCGGGAAATTTCCTCCCGATTAGAAGAGATCCCTGGCGAGGAAGGCTATCCCACCTACCTTTCCAGCAGGCTTGGAACTTTTTACGAGCGGGCCGGGAGAGCACGCATCGCTGGCAGGCCGAAGGAAACTGGATCCATCACCGTAGTCGGGGCCGTATCACCACCGGGCGGTGACTTCTCGGAACCGGTGACCCAGGCTTCCCTGCGCATGGCCTCTACATTCTGGGGGTTGGATTACGAATTGGCTCACCAGCGACATTTCCCCGCTATCAATTGGCGTTCCAGCTTCAGCCTCACTTACGAAAGGATGATGCCGTGGTTCAAAGAAAAGGTGAGCAAAAACTGGCAGGAAATGATCCGCGAAACCCACCTCATATTACAAAGGGAAGAGGAACTTTCCGAGGTGGTAAAAATCGTTGGTGCGGACTCTATGGAAGACCGGGAAAGAGCCGACCTGGAAGCGGCCAGGCTCATCCGGGAAGGATACCTTAGACAGAGCGCGGTACATCCCACCGACGCCTACTGCTCCATCAAAAGGCAGGAAAGAATGCTCTTCCTGTTCCTGGATTATATCAATCGGATGCTGGAAGCGGTGGACCGTGGTGTATTGGTGGACACTATCCAGGAATCCCCTATCACGGAACGACTCCTGCGGTTAAAAGAAACAGCGGAAGATAAATTAGAGCAAGAGATGGAAGAACTGAAAATGTACTACTCCAACTTTTTTAAGGCAAGACTTAGAGAAGGGTGAACGATTTTAGATTGATGATTTTTGATTGGAAATTCGATTAACAACCAATGACAACAAATGCCTCAATGACTAGAGACTATCTAATACGAGACTACAAAACCATCGAATCGGTGCGCGGACCGTTGATCTTCGTTCAACGCGCTCCAAAGACGGCTTTGGGAGACCTTGCCACCATTTTCCTTAGCGACAAGGAGTCACGGTCGGGCCAGGTCATCGAAGTAAGCGAAAAATATGCAGTAATCCAGGTTTTTGAACTGACGGAGCGGATCAATCCCAAGACCACCGCCGTCCGTTTTCATGAAGAGGGAGCAAGGTTCGGACTCTCACCCCTCATTCTCGGACGCATCTTCACCGGCGGAGGAGAACCTATGGACGGTCTCCCAAAAGTGGCCCCCATAGAGAAACGCGACATCCTGGGATCGGCCATCAATCCGGTTAGAAGAGATATGCCACGGGACTTCATCCAAACGGGAATATCCGCCATCGACGGACTCAACACCCTGGTGCGCGGACAGAAGCTCCCCATCTTCTCAGGCTCCGGCCTACCGGCAAACGAGATCGCCAACCATATCATCAGCAACGCGGGGGTTCAGAAGAAAGATGAAAAATTTGCCCTGGTATTCGCAGGAATGGGGATCACTTCCCGTGAAGCCGATTACTTTCGTAGCTCCTTCGAGAACTCCGGCGCCATCGAGCATTCGGTGGTCTTCATCAACATAGCGGACGACCCCGTGATTGAGCGTCTGCTTACGCCGAGATTCGCCCTCACCACCGCCGAATACCTGGCCTACGAGCTGGACATGCAGGTGTTGGTGGTGTTGTCCGATATGTCCCATTACTGCAATGCCCTGAGGGAAATCGCCTCCTCCAGGGAAGAGATACCGGGCAGGAGAGGATATCCCGGCTACATGTATACCGACCTGGCCGGCATCTACGAGAGGGCCGGAAGGGTGAAGGGCCGGATCGGATCTGTCACCCAGCTTCCCATACTGACCATGCCCGACGATGACATCACGCATCCCATTCCGGATCTAACTGGCTATATCACCGAAGGGCAGATCGTTTTGGACCGAGGGCTACACCGCAAGGGGGTTTCTCCTCCTATCAACGTTCTGCCCAGCCTCTCTAGATTGATGGACCAGGGAATTGGTGACGGCCGCACGCGAGAAGATCACCGGCAGTTGGCCGACCAGCTTTACATGGCCTATGCCAGGGGAGAAGAGCAGAAACGCGTGGCTTCCATCATCGGCGAAGAGGGCCTATCCGAAATCGACCGGAAATACCTGCATTTCTCCGACGCCTTCGAGAAACGTTTTATCCATCAAGCCTCGGAAAGCCGAAGTATCATGGACACCCTGGGTGAAGGATGGGATCTATTGAAACTCCTCCCCGAAACGGAGTGGATCAGAATCAGCAGGGAGATGATCGGAAAGTATAAAAAGCAGTAACGAGTGACAAGTGACGAGAAAAACCGGGGGATAAAAATCGAGGGACGAATGCTACGCTGGGCCGAGGGACGAAAAGGCTAAGGGCAAGTAACGGCAGCTTTTCTTCTCACTTGTCACTAAACAAGGAATTTATTTTTTTGTTTTAGTTCCTTACACGTGGATTCTAAGAATTTATCTTTCACAATTTAAAAATCTTTAAAATCAAAGACTTGGAACCACTAATTGCACTAATTTCACAAATGAAAAAATTAGTGCAATTAGTGAAATTCGTGAAAAAAAAGCTTTTGTTCTTTATTTTTTTGTGGTTAAAAGAAATTTCAAATATCTTTAGTTAGTTTTTCCAGTCTTCCTCTTTACCTCTTTTTGATAAAGCTTTTCTCTGCGTTCTCCATGCCCCCTGGGGTGAAATTGCATTTATCTTTTAATCTCCAAAACCCCTCGATTCCTCTTGCTATTGCCATAAATATGTAATAAATTAGATGCAACTTCCGCCAACCTATGTTGAAAATTAGATCATATGTTTGACAGAAATATTTTAAACGAGTTGCTGGATTGGAAAAAATCCCCCAAAAGAAAACCACTTATTCTAAGGGGCGCAAGGCAGGTGGGCAAAACTTCCGTGGTGAAGCTATTCGCCGAAAAACATTTCACCAGCTTTGTTAATATTAATCTGGAAAAAGCCGAGCATCTGAGATTATTTGATCACCCCCTGTCTCTTCACGAGTTCCTTGATACGGTGGCGACTTTCTTTAAAATCGAGGTTGGTCCTCATACCCTGCTATTTATAGATGAGATTCAAAATTCGCCGCGTACAATCTCATTGTTGCGTTTTTTTTATGAAGAGCGTCCGGACCTGTTCGTGATAGCCGCCGGTTCGCTTTTGGAAGCAAAGATAATGAAAGAAGGGTTGGAAATGCCTGTGGGGAGACTTGACTACCGGTATCTCTATCCCCTGGATTTTTTTGAATACCTAAACGCCATAGGAGAAACGCATCTGCTAAAGTATTTGTCGCAAGTTTCCCTTTCAACTAAGGTCCCGGATTCCATTCACTTGCAGGCAATCAAACATTTTTATCAATTTGCCATGATCGGAGGAATGCCGGAAATCGTCCGGGAATACGCCGAAACAGGAACAACCGGTTCTTTAGAGAGTATTTATTCATCATTAATGACCGCCTATTTAGAGGACGTTTACAAATATTCCAGCCACGCAAAAGCAAAATATATCTCTTTTGTGATAGAAAATGCCCCTTTATATTCCGGCGCCACCATAACCTACGAAAGGTTTGCGCATTCGGAGTACCGCAGCAGGGAAATATCGGAAGCTTTTCTTTTGTTGCAAAAAGCGCTTCTTCTTCATGCGTTACCAGCCACAACTTCATCAGAGAAGCCCTTGACGCCCAAGCCTAAAAAACCTTCAAAACTTATTTTTCTCGACATAGGGCTTGTGAACTGGAGAATGGGAACACACCGGGAATTTTTCGGATTAAAAGATTTGAATAATTTATACCAAGGAAGGATAGCCGAACAGGTTGTGGGCCAATATCTAATCGGAATGAACGCTGTATCGCCTCAAAAGGTTTTTTATTGGGCAAGGCAAAAACCAAAAGGGGCGGCGGAGGTTGATTTTTGCTTTGCCCACGAGGGCAAACTCATCGGCATTGAAGTTAAATCAGGTAAAAGCGGGCGGTTAAAGTCCTTATTTCAGTTTGCGGAATGTGT
>JAJDAS010000400.1 GCA_029261755.1 Nitrospinia bacterium | reverse complement strand
CCTTTATGAGTTGTTGGGCTCTGGAGATCTTTCTAAAATCAGGGGGATTACATTCCAAGAAAAGGACGCTGAGGATGGCTTTGTTACAACTGAGAGCGCCGACCTCATCAAAGACATCAACATCCTTCCTTCGCCGTTCTTGAACGGGGTCATGGATAAACTTGTTACAACTTATGGCAATAAAATCACTGGTGTTTTGTGGGAGACGAATCGAGGCTGTCCCTTCACCTGTACCTTCTGTGATTGGGGAGATTCGTCTGTGAGCAAATTACGAATATTTAACACAGCGAGACTCAAGGACGAAATGGCGTGGATTGGAAAAAATGAATTCCATTATGTATTTGCGACCGATGCTAATTTTGGCATTCTTAGAGATCGAGACGAAGAAATAGCATCGATTGTTGTCCAATCTCGCAAAAATACGGGTTTCCCCAAACACTTTGGCGTCAATTGGACAAAAAATTCGAGCAAACATATTGTATCGATTGCGGACACTTTCACTTCAGGGGGCATCCAGACCGAAGTAACAACAAGCGCTCAATCTTACCACGAGCCTACATTAAAGGCGATTAAGCGGCGGAACCTTCGGCAAGATATCATGGAGGAGGTAAAAGATGCCATGAGAGCCAGGGGACTTCCAACACAAACTGAACTCTTACTGGGCTTACCCTTACAAACCTACGAATCGTTCAAAGCAACGCTTAATCGCGTCATGACTCATCGATCTCAGGATCGATTTATGATCTATCCTTGCGTCCTCCTTGAAAATTCTGAAATGTCCACGCTTGAGTCAAGAAAACTCTACGCCCTTGAGAGTCGTACAATACGGGTTGCATCCCAAAATCGAACCTTCGCTTCGGAAGAGGAAGCACCGGAAGAAATTGAATTAGTGGTGGGAACGTCTACGATGCCCACTCATAGCTGGGAAAAGGCGTACGAGGCAGGATGTCTAGCTTCTGCACTCTATAACCATAAACCTGCATTCTTTGTCCTTAATTTTTTGCGTCATCATTACCACTTGGAACCGATGTCATTTATTGAATTTACGATGGAACACGTAACACAGAGGCAAGAGAATTTTCCAAGTATTTGGCACGGGCTTGCTCACATTAAAAAACAAAAAAAAATGATTTTGGACGGGATTGTTGACAAGTCAGGACTGGATGGTTTGGAAAATATTGCTTTGAATCCGGATGTCGTTGCATGTATCTATTTTGTTTCTGATATAGATCGATTCTACGAAGAACTCCAAAAACTCGTTTCTACATACTTGCAATCGCTTAATTTTAGTTGTGATGCACAAGTACTCAATGACCTTTTGGAATTCAATAAGCAGCACATGCCGACTTGGCCCTGGAAAAATTTACGTACGGCTACCTTTGCGACTAATATTCCTGCTTTCTTCGAGTCTTATCTCAAGGGAGAAACACCTCCAAAAATCGTGGATGCACCCTCCAATATTCAATTCTTTGATCCCTTTAACAGAAATATTGATGATTTTCGTATCTTTGCTGCAACTTTGGTACGCGCCTATGCTGTTGACCTGTTTGCCCCACAGGTTTTGAATCATGAGAATACAGGGAATCGGATCAAACCATCGAGTGCAAACGTGACAACAAATATCGAGCGTATTTCATCCCTGGTATCGAATAGCTGTAATTAACCTCAGTCCCTATCCATCAAACCCACCACTTTGTTTTCAAAAAATCCTCTTAATTTGGACCGAGGATGCTCTTTTTTGGAATTTACATTAACTGTAATTGTAAGCCCTGCAAGATATTAACGAAGTAGAAGAGGAGGGTGATTTATTGAAAATTAATATGTATGGCGGTGCATTAACTATCGCCTATAACTTAGCTAAAAATCTCCGTAAAAAAGATATAAATGTAAAACTTTTTATTGATTCCAACTTAATAGATGAATCCTATTCACCTGCATGGGAGGATGAGGAGTTGGCTGGACAAGGTCTTCCTTCTTGGATTGAAAAGGAAAATGTAAGTTTAAATCGACTTTTTACAGGGTTTAGGAATGAACGAAATTTTTTAAAAAAGTTAAACGATTGTGATTTAATTCATGCGCATGCAGAGGGATGTATATGGGCAAGCATTACAAAAAAGCCTTATTTATTTCAAACTCATGGCTTCGATCTAGATTATATGCCGTTTAATACTAGTACGATGAAATTTAGGATGTTATCGTTTCTTCAACGCAGGGGGATAAAAAAATCATCAAAGATTCTTGTCTTACCTTATCAAGATGAGACCCTTGAAAGGTTAGGAGTCCCAAAAGATAAATATTCGTATAGTTTTTGTGGAGTTGATACAAATAAGTATAAGAGAGTTAATTCTCCGTTAAGGGAAGAAATTAGGGAAAAGTTTAATGTGGATATGATTTTCTTTCATCCAACAAGACATGAATGGGGAAGCCAAATTAAAGTAGATAAAGGTAATGACAAGCTACTAATAGCCTTTTCAAAAATGCTAAAGATCACCTCAAAAAAAATATTGCTAATTCTTGTGGAAAAAGGAAACGATTTAGTAAAAAGCAATACTCTCATCAATGAGTTAGGTTTACAAAAAAATGTTTTATGGCTTAAGCAAATGAATAAGAAACAACTTATAGAATATTACAGTATCTCGGATATGGTATTTAATGAGTTTGCCATGGGGGGAGGGATAGGGCAAATTGACATAGAATCCATGGCAGTCGGCGCTCCAACCTTTCGTTTTTTTGAAAATGTTGAAAATTATTACACAGATTTACCCCCGGTAGTTAATGTTTTTTCTTCTGATGATATTGTTTCGGAAGTGATTAAACTGATAAATAACCCTGATGACATAATTGAAATAGTTAATAAATCAAGAGAATGGATTCTAAAGTATCATGATTGG
>JAJDAS010000399.1 GCA_029261755.1 Nitrospinia bacterium | reverse complement strand
TTCTTAGCCAGTTTGGACACAAGGGCCGTTTGGTAACCTGATCCGGTACCGATCTCCAAAACCTTCTCCCTACCTTGGAGTTCCAGGAGTTCGGTCATCAGGCCCACCATATAAGGTTGGGAGATGGTCTGTCTTTCTCCGATGGGTAGGGGATGGTCCTCGTATGCTTTGTCGCGGAGCGATTCCTCCATAAAACGGTGTCTGGGAACTTCCCTCAGCGCTTGAAGTACCCTTTCGTCTTTGACGCCCCGCCGGGCAATCTGCTCCTTCACCATGGCTGCCCGGAGGGAAGCATAGGGATCTTTTTCGTCTTTTTTGGAGAAGAGGCTCAACGAACCAGCTCCGATACCGGGACGAAGCGGATCCCACTTGCTTGAAATTTGGGAATCATTTCTTTTAGCACCGATAGGGTGGCTCGATGGGGGTGGCCTATACCGATGGCGCTACCATGGGCCAGCGCGGATTTTTTCAGCTTGTAAAACTGTCTGACGATGAAACTCTTTTCCCGTTTATTGTCCAGAAATACGTTCCTCCTTGCCGTTCTGAGCCTCATTTTCTTGGCCATGCTGTAGGCGATGGTATCCGGTGTGGTCACGCTATCCACAAAAAAGAGGTTCAGGTTTTTCAGGCATTTCAGAACCACGGACATGGCCTCTTCGTCCTCCGTGAGCTTGGAACCCATATGGTTGTTGGCGCCGATGATGTAGGGAACTGATTCCATTCCCGCTTTCAGTGTTTTTTCCAGTTTCTGGGAAGACATGGAAGAGAGGAGGAAATGTTTCCCCGCCCAGGCTTTCGCGAATTTGTAGGGTTCCATGGGGATATGAAAGAGGACGTCATACTTCCTGAAGTGGGCGGTCTCGGCTATCTCCTTGGAGTAGGCCAGTTTTGGAAGAATGGAAAGGGAGAGGGGAATTTCCAGGTCCATGAAGGAGTAGGCGATGTTGCGGTAAAGTCCCAAATCGTCGATGATGATGGCAACTCTGGGAGCCGGATCCTCTATTTCATCGAAACCGAATCCTGGGGGAGGCTGGAAGGGGGAGTGATGGGCCGGCTCTGCTGCCGTAGGGATGGGTTGAAGGGCGCACATACTGATGGCGCCCACAAACCAGAGTATGAAGGGGAGTACGGTAAAGGCTAAGGGAAGAGACGCCTTTTTTGGAATAACCAAAAGTGCATTTTTCAATTTTTCCCTCAATCTCATCCCATTTAGCCGGCGGGGACTTCCGCCATTTTCTTTTCGTAAAGGACCACCCCTTTTATCACTCCAACCGCCCTTTGCAACTGGATGTCCAGAGGGTTGATGGGCTTGATTTCATCTTCCTTCCCGTTCCCGTTTTTGGCGGGAACCGGGTCGCCGTTTTCGGATTCACCCTTGAGGTGTTGTCCCAAATCCTTTTCCCTAATGGCGCTGTGTTTGGCCGCCCCGTTTTCTTCTTTTTTGTCCTCCGCCGTGGCGGGCTCATTTTCCACTACGAGGTCGGGAGTAATGCCGTTTTCCTGAATGATTTTGCCGCTTGGAGTATAGTATCTGGCTGTGGTGAGCCTTAACCCGGAACCGTCACTCAAGGGAACAATGGTTTGTACGGAGCCTTTGCCGAAGGTCTGGGTCCCTATCACCATGGCACGTTTTAAGTCCTGCAGAGCCCCCGCCACGATCTCCGAGGCGCTGGCGCTACCCGCGTTGACCAGGATCACCATGGGAAAATCGGTATGGGAGTGGTCCCCACTTGTTACGAAACGCATGTCCTGGTCCTCCAGCCGACCCTTGGTGTAGACCACAAGCTTCCCTCTTTCCAGGAAACGCTCCGTGACCTCCACTGCCTGGTTGAGAAGGCCGCCGGGATTGTATCTTAGGTCGAGGACCAATCCTCTGATGCCGTTCATTTCTTTTTCGATTTTTTCCAGGGCCGTGTCCAGTTCCTTGTCAGTGGTTTTTGTAAAGCTTCGGATGCGGATGTAGCCGATATCCGGATCGATCCTTTTGGTCTTAACACTTTGCATTTTGATGACGGCCCTGGTAATAGTGAAATCCTTGGGAGCCTGGAGCCCTTTCCGCAAAACAGTGATGGTAACCTTGGTCCCCGGTTTTCCCCTCAACTTTTTCACCGCTTCCATGAGGTTCATGTCCTTGGTAGTTTCTCCGTCCACTTTGATGATTTTGTCACCGGCCTTGATGCCCGCCTTGAAGGCGGGGGTATCCTCGATAGGAGAGACCACGGTTAGGATGTCATCTTTCAGGGTGATCTCTATCCCGAGACCGCCGAACTTGCCCTCGGTTTCCACCTGCATCTCCCTGTAGGCATCCCGCGGCATATAGGAAGTATGGGGGTCCAACTCCTTCAACATCCCTTTGATGGCGCCCTCGATCAGTTTATCGTTATCCACTTCCGTCACGTAATTTTTTTGGACCAGGGAGAGCACTTCGGAGAAGATTTTGAGGTTTTCATAGGTGTAGGTGAGTGCATGGACTGTGGGCGAATGTGAGAGGCCAAAAACCAGGACTAGGCCAAGCAACAGGGTGAGGTTGAGGTAGAGCAGTTTGCCTTTTAGTCTTGATATCATTTAGATCTCCTGAAAAGTTGGAAGAGCTGGATGGTGAAAAACCGGTTAAGTTATTTTAGATTGGTGGTAGGTTTTTTTAATTAAATATTCCTTAAATCTAAAATCAGCAATCTAAAATTTAAATTAATCCTGCTATTTTCTTGACGCTGCAAGCCAGGTGACCGGATTGATGGGTTTCCCGTTCTTACGAATCTCGAAATAGAGGGAGGATCCATGCATAGAGCCGGTATCCCCTACCTCACCGATAAGTTGCCCCTTTTTGACAGTGCTCCCCACCTTGGCCAGAAAGCTGTCAAGATGTCCGTATAGTGAATGATAACCTTTCCCATGCCCAATTATCAATAATTGTCCGTACCCTTTTAGCCAATCG
>JAJDAS010000398.1 GCA_029261755.1 Nitrospinia bacterium | reverse complement strand
CAAACATGAGAAAAAAATTGTTTTTACAGCTTGAGTAAAGCACCGGGATGAAAAACAAAGGAAAAAACAAGAATTCAGGTCTCGTTAAAATAGTGTACCCAAAGCACAATCCTGCAATGAATATCAAGGCATAATGTCTTTTGTCCGATTGGTCGCTTTGAATTTTTAATATGATTAATACAAATATTTCTATTAAGAATATGGCGATTCCTTCTGTACCGATCCAAGTTTCATTCCAGATCATATAATTATAGCCGGCATGTAGATAGGCCGCCAAAAACCCAACGCGGCGGTGAAAGATCTTCTTGCCTATAAAGTACGTCAGAACACAAGAGGCGATTCCCATGGCAATGAAAAAATATCTTGCGATGGTAGGGTCTGGGCCAAAAATTGTATAAATGGGAATTAAAAAGATGTTTATTCCGGGTTTTTCCCAAAGCAATGGGGAACAAATATTTCCTAAATTCCCAATAACGTCTAAAGCCTGGTAGTGATAGTTGTCGCTGTCAGGCCCCCCTAGATTATTCAGCGTTTCTATTGAAATTACATGGGAAGCATGCCACCTGGGAACAAATGCGATAATGACAATATAAAAAATCAAACTATAATCATGGGAAAGAACGGGAAGAATTTTCTCGTGGAAAAGTTTATGAAAGGAGGTTAGAAGCCCATCCCTCCCCCATTTCTTTTGAAAATAAAAGGAAAGGAACACCAGCAGGAAAATGAATGATTCAATCGTAAGGTTGAAGGTACTTTCCACCCGGAAGGCATATAGGAATGAATACAAATAAATTAAAAAAGCCGGGCAAAAAAAGAATAAAAAATCGGAGGGAGGGGATGAATCATGCTCATTTTCATCAATTAGCTTTGCCGCGTAAAATAAATTTCGTACAATATATAAAGTAAAAAAAAGAAAGAAAAGAAAAGAAACTATTACAAGATAGTTCTCGATTTTAAATGCTGGAATCAGCCTGTAAGATTTGATCCTGTAAAAAGCCGGAATAACATTAAGAGAAAACCATAAAAAAGCGCCATAATGGAACCCTTTCAGCACTTCGTAACCAAATAAAAATAATGCGGCGCATGAAAAGAAAACGCAAAGACCAAGCGAAATTAACAAATAGGGTAGCGACTGGATTTCTATTTTTATAATTTCCGGCGTTGTCTTAATTTCCGCGCCGGGATACGGTAATAGCGAATTGATATATAAAACAACGGCAGTAATCAGCAGGAAACAAACCGTCCCACCCATTAAAAACCTGAATGATTTTTTTTGAAAGAAAGCTTTGTCGGATTGTTTCATAAGGTGGATAAGAATTTGTGTAATGGTTCCGCTCTGTTTTTGTTTTTTCCTATCTGACGTACATTCCATGCACGACATGGAACCGCGAATGGACGCGAATTAACGCTAATGAAAGCAAAAATATCCTTGGTTCTTTCTTCTTCGCGAACATTCGCGTTAATTCGCGGTTCCATGTTTTGGATTTTAAAAGATTTTAAAATGATGAGAGATAAACTCTCAAAGGTAATGTGCGCGTAAAGTCAAATTTGAATGGGCACATCCACCCCATGATACCTCAGATAGTCTTTAAGATAAATGATTGGATTGAGAGAACTCACCGGTGGCCGCAGAAACAGGTTATTCATTTTCGACAAATATGCTAAAATATTTGTAACTACTTAGGCAGAAGGTACAAAAAAACTAAAATTGTTTTTCTTTTTCTGTGAATTTCTGTGAAAATCTGTGGCTAATTAAAGAAAGAGCTTTTTGATTTTGCATACTTCACTTCTTAACAAATTTATTTTTCCTATGAAGCGAATATTCTTCCCTGCCATTCTGATTCTTTTATTCTCCCCTTATCATACTCAGGCGGACCCGTTAAAAATTAAAACGGTCCCGGCAGAAAAACGCCTTGTTGCCAAGAGCATTGAAAAAACCGGTGTGGCGATTCCTGGGAAAACCTTGAGGATTGCCTCGGAGGTTAGCGGTCTCCTGGAAAAACTGAATGTGGATAAAGGTGATGTGGCCAAACGCGGAATGGTCTTGGCCGATGTGGATAGAAAAACCGCCCTCCTTCTGGTAGAGGAATCAAAAGCCATGCACAAGGAGGTTTTGGTACGGAAAAAGTTGGTGGACAAACCGTATCGCGATGACGAAATCAAAATTTTTCAACTGAAGGTTGATAAGGCCGAAACGGAAAAAAAGCAGGCGGAGAATGATTTACAGAGGTTTTCCAAGCTGTTTGCCGAGGGGCACACGAGTCGGGAACAGATAGATAACGCGGAAACCAAATTTCAAACGGCCCAGCTTGGAGTAGAAATTGCCAAAAGAAATCTAAAAATGGCCATGGACGGTTCCAGGGTGGAAGAGATCCAAGCTGCGGCAGTGGAAGTTTTGAAGGCCCAAAAGAGCCTGAATATTTCGCAGAATAATTTAAAAAAAACAAGAGTTGTTTCGGTGGAAGACGGTATCATTTCCGAAAAACATGTGGAGGAAGGTGAATTCGTATCGGCGGGACAGGCCTTGCTGGACCTGGTGGTGATGGATCCCGTGAAGATCTCTTTTGCAGTCTCCGAAAGTGAATTGCCGTTTATAAATTTAAAAAACAAAATCGAGTTTGCCTTGTCTTCCACTAAAGATAAATTTTCCGGCGAGGTGAGTTTTATTGCTCCGGTGGCGGATTCCAGGACCCATCTTTTTAATGTAGAGATTCTTGTACCAAACCCGAACAAAACCATCTCCCCCGGCATGACGGCCACGGTAAACCTGGGAACCAATAAAATGTTCGGCTATCCCGTAAAAGCGGACTGGCTGCGATTTCATGATAAAGAACTTGGGGTATTCATCATTTCCGGCGGCAAGGTGAGCTTTCTTCCTGTTACACAAAGGAACTATCTGGCAAAGGAGATTCTGCTTTTCGAAGGTGTTCAAGAAGGTGACGCCATTGTCACCTTCGCATCCAAAGACCTGGCACCGGGCCAAATAATCAAAGGTTTGCCGGATAAGTTGAAGAAGGAATTGGTTTTGACTGAGGGGAAAGAAGGGGGGAAGTGAGTTTACGGTTCCAGGTTCAGGGTTCACGGTTAAAAGGGCAAAGAACGGTAGAGGGGGAGAGGTTGCCCGCTTGCGTTCTTCATAAAAACTTTTTAAACATCGAACACCGAACGCATCCACACATGACTTTTTAATGCTTAGCCTTTAAGGTTTTTTTTCGTGTGATTCGGGTGGTTGGTGGGCATTAAATGTTTATAGGTTTTTTAAGACAAAGCCCAAAAAAAATAGGCCCACCAAACGCACGAAAC
>JAJDAS010000397.1 GCA_029261755.1 Nitrospinia bacterium | reverse complement strand
TGAGGAACATCCGCTTCATTCGGAACACAGGAAAAAGGTTCGGTATGTGAAAGAAAGCTGTGAACGAATGATGGGCTTGATCGACGAGATACTGAAGATTGGCAGGCTTCAGACAGGAAAGATTGTCCCGGAATCCAGGTTTCTCAAAGGGAATGTGATGATCTCCATTGCTTTGGCACAACTGGACCATTTGGCCAAGGAAAAGGGAGTGGAACTGCAAAATGAAGTTCCAAATGAATTGCGGCTTTACGCGGATTATCAATTATTCACGGAGGTTTTGAGTAATCTGCTTACGAATGCCATCAAGTTTTGCAACAAGGGAGATAAGATTACTTTTTTTGTTCCCCAGGGGGAGGAATCCACCATCGCGGTGAAGGACTCTGGCATGGGAATTGATGAAACAATGGTTCCCAATCTCTTTAAACACGAAATCAAAACCACTTCAAAGGGCACCAACGGGGAACGGGGGACAGGGTTTGGACTTCCTTTATGCCACGACATCATGCGAGCCCATGGGGGAACCCTGAGCGTGGAATCCATCCGAGGGGAAGGAAGCATCTTTTACGCCAGGTTGCCTGAAATAAGACCGAAGATTTTGGTGGTAGACGATGATCCTGCAACTCGTTTTTTGGTCGTGACCCTCTTGGAAAACGACCACCTGGAATTGATGGAAGCGGAAAACGGAAAGGAAGCTTTGGAAATTCTGAAGCAAGAGGTTCCGCATCTTCTCATTCTCGATCTCAATATGCCGGAGATGGGTGGTTTTGAATTGCTGGAAGAGATCCGAAGAATCCCCATAATAAAACGCATCCCCAAAATCGTTATCACAGGTGAAACTAAAGTGGGAGTCCGGGAAAAGGTTTTCCAAATGGGGGCAAACGATTTTGTCGCCAAACCTATACTGGCCGAGGAGTTTCTTCCCAGGGTACGAAAGTTCATTAGTTAGTGGTTGTTGGAAAACGAATGAAAGGGTTGTGAAATTCATGCGTAAAATTTATCATCGCCCAGTTTATTTATTCAACGGTCAAACCATTTTTCTAAAGTGGAAAAAATATGCAAATTTTTTTTTTTAAATTTTCACTGGACAAACGTTCTGTAAAATCCTATAATAAGTGCGATTTTTAGTATTGGTTGTGCAGGAAGAATCTTGATTCGGTTTCTGTATCTTTGATTATGCAATAAGATTGGAGTTAGAGTATTCCCCACCTTTCATGATTAATTTGCGATAAAGCTGCAAGATCGGTCGATTTTAGGACACGGAAACCAAACCCCGATTCAATTTTAGCTTAACCCATCCGGTTTAACTTCCCTAAATTGAACTCCTTGAATTCCAACCTGTCGAAACAGCGGCTTGAAAGTATTTTAGCCTAAAGGGGAAAATCTGTTTGAAGCGTAGCATGAAAAGAAGAACCCATCCACGGTTATTTGTTTTTTCGACCCTACCCTACCAAAGGTTTACCCGTATAAAACCCCTTCATTGCTCGTCAAGAGCCCATACCGAAATAACCAAAGAAGGCATTTTCACTTGACGTCCCGGAAGAAAATTTTGGATAACTACAATTTCGCTCCAATTCCCCTGTCTATGAATGGGTTCCATAAATGGACCACATTTAAGCGTGAAGTCCCAAGGGGAGTTTGGCTTTATCCAGCAAACACTGATTGAGACAGGTTTGTACTATTAAAACGAAGGAGGTGAACATTAATGGCAGATCGTGAAACTGGCACTGTAAAGTGGTTCAACAACACCAAGGGTTACGGATTCATCGCCCGGGAAGAGGGAGAGGACGTATTCGTCCACTTCAGCTCCATCAGCGGAGATGGCTATCGTTCTCTGGAAGAGGGCCAAAGCGTTGAGTTTATCGTTACTGACGGTAAAAAAGGACTCCAGGCAGAAGACGTAACGGTAGTATCGTAAGCGCCTTAATGGCCTTACCAATCAAGAAAATTAACCGATCCAATTCCCGGGGTATAGTTGCGCGCTCCCGGATAGAAACCCCCTTTGGCTGATCCAGCCAAGGGGTTGGATGGATTGGTGTCTTCGATGGGCTCTGGTGGATTCTAAAAAGCAGGCTGCAAGGAATGGAGGTAACAATCCCTTCCTCAGCTAACCAGTAAAGTCCGCCTTGAAGAAACCAAACCTCCTCCATACGCCTAAAAGGTGGTTGGACAGATTCAAACTCTGCTAACCGCCGGCGTTCCTCCACCGGAAAATATCGTGGTTACCGTGTTCTCAGAAGACGCGGTCATTGTTTATTTTGTTTCCACTCCTTTCCTCCCTTTTCTTAAGACTCCCTTTTGCTGTAGAATCTTACTACTTTTTTATTCTGAACGACCTTTTCCTGAACTACCCTATGATGCGGCGGTAATGATTCTAACCACCCTGTTGTTGGTATTAACCATTCTCCTGGCGGTTGTTGTGATTCTCCCCGTATTTTTCGGAGCACCATGGCATCCCACCTCCATCAAGCAGACCAAAGCTATGCTTGAATTTTGTGAGGCAAAGCCTGGAGAAAAGCTGTACGACCTGGGAAGCGGAGACGGCAGGATATTGATGGTGGCGGCAAAGCATTATGGCCTAAAGGGCGTGGGACTGGAAATCGACCCGATAAAGGTGGGAATATCCAGGCTTTTACTCAGATGGATGGGCTTGAAAGGGCAGGTTCAAATATTCAGGAAAAATGTTTTTCATTTTGATTATAGCGATGCGGACATCCTTTTTATCTATCTAAGCCACCAGGCCCTGGACCGATTGTTCCCCGCAATTCTGGACCAGTTGAAACCGGAAACACGCATTATCTGCTTCCGTTTTTGCCCGCGAGGGATGACTCCTACAAAAGTCAACGCAGACAAAACCATCTTTCTTTATCAGTTGCACAAGGGGAATAAGTTGAATCAATATTCGTGACAGGAGCAATCATTTTTTTTTATTCAATACTATTTTTTTTAGGAGGAGGGTAAACAATGGCTTCAACCGTAGACGAGATTACAATGGCGTATGAAGAAGACGACCTGTTGGTGGTAAAGGAGTTGGATAAATCTATTCTTACCAAAGGAGCATGG
>JAJDAS010000396.1 GCA_029261755.1 Nitrospinia bacterium | reverse complement strand
AACCAATTTGATTTTAGGTTTTTGAAATCAAATTTTGGTTGCAGTTATGCTTAGCAATTGCTTTCAACAATTTTTATATACCGAATACCAATTGCGGTAGAGTATAAATTGCCTTTCGCCCTTTCAGGGCTAATTTGTTTTCTTCCCGAATTCCGGGGGCCTTGCCCCCGGCTATACGCTTTCGGCCCTCCGGGCCTGTGAACGGTTACAAAATACTTAAATGTCATGTATTTTTCAAATGGCATCATAAAATGTTTTCTTAACTATGGAGAATTGCGTAATGACTATTTCGAAACAGGGGCGTGAATCAACAGTTTTGAGCAAGAATGAACCAGAGACAAAGATATCAATGATTTTATTGGCGTCTTTGTTCTTTGTCGCACTATCATTTCAAGCAGTTTCTGCGCAGGCAGGCATGCCACCAAATCAAGAATATGCCGGAGCACAATCATTCGAAGCGACTCAAGCTGTGAACCTAAGAGCCTCGCCACAAAAAGGTTCCGCAAAACTTTCTGTCATAAAAAAAGGGCAGCGAGTTCAAGTTTTTGCGATAGTAGGCGGTTACTATAAAGTTTTGTTAGCAAATGGCGGCTTTGGATACACTTGGCATAAATTTCTGCGTTATATTCCTTCGGCTACCTCATCCGTCAAAGAAAAGACGGTGGCAAATCAAAAGCAAGTGGCGACTAAAGCGTCGAAATTGTCCGCATCGTTATGCAACTCAGATGAAATTTTGTACCACGGCTGCAAGACTAAAAAAGGCAAGTTTATTTCGCTTTGCAGCCAAAAAGAGTTTGAAAACAATTTTGATCAAACACCGGCCTATTTAGTTTATCGATATGGAAAACCGGGTAAGACAGAGCTTGCATTTCCTGCCAACGGGATCGATGGCCCTGATTATTTTAATGTGGCGATGGAGCGGTATGCTGGCGCGAATACCCGATTTATCGTTAAAGGCAGCCCCACCCATAACCTCAATACCGTTTATGTGTATGAAGAAGCTTATATTGGCGCCGACCATGTTCATGGCATCGCAGTGTATAAACGTGATGACTTTGCAAAAAATAAATTTTTGACGTTTGTTGAATGTGATGATCATAATTCGAAGCGAACTAAACCGACACACCCGAAAGATATTGAGTTCAAATACCCGGAATAAGGCACAGGCGATGCGGATATTCCTTCAATAATTAAAAAGGTGACCCATGGCTAATATATTGATAGTGGATGATGATCAGCAAGAAATAGAACTTTTGTCTGAAGTTTTGTCTTCTTTTGGCCACTCTGTATTATTCCTGGTGGAATCTGAATACCTTTTTCAAAAACTGGAGTCAATGCATGTTGATCTGGTTTTAATGGATATTCAGATGCCGGGTGTGGATGGGATCACTTTACTTAAACAGATAAAAGGCCATGCCCTTTATGCTGAAATTCCCGTGATTATGGTAACGGGCCAGGATGATGAAAATGTTCTTCATGGTTGTTTTGAGCTGGGCGCCATGGATTTTATAAGCAAACCAATAAAAAAACTGGAACTAAAGGCGAGGGTTAATACGGCCCTTGAAATAAACCAATATATAGGGAAGTTAGCGGAACTCAACGAGGGCCTGGAGCAAAAAGTAAGAGAAAGGACCAAAGAACTGAAGGAAAGCGAAAATCGTTTACAGGACATCCTGGATAATGGAACGGCACTGGTTTACCTGAAAGATCTCCAGGGCCGGTACCTTTTTATCAACAAACAATATGAAAAACTTTTTCACCTTAACAGTGAGGAGATAAAAGGCAAAACAGACAAAGATATTTTTTCTTTGGAAATGGCTGAAGCTCTTCAGGGAAACGACAAAAAAGTTGCGGAAAATGGAAGGCCTTTGGAGTTTGAAGAAACGGTTCTCCATGATGATGGAGTTCATACGTACATTTCCATTAAATTTCCTCTTTTCGACTCTTCCGGAAATATATATGGAATCTGCGGTATTTCAACGGACATAACGGATCGCAAAAAAGTGGAAATAGAGCGGGAAGAATTCTCAAGAAAATTGGTGGAATCCCAAGAAGCCGAAAGAAAAAGAATCGCCATGGAACTTCATGACGGCTTAGGCCAAAACCTCAACGCCATGCGGGATAGAATAAAAAGGTACTCCAGTGAGATACCGAAACAAAGCAAGGAGATTGAGGAACTGGATTTGATATCGTCCCTTGTCATGGAATCCATCGAAGAAGTGCGGGAAATTTCCAGCAATCTTCGCCCACCAATTCTCGATCAGCTTGGGTTAGAGCTTGCCATAGAATCCATTATCGAAAAAAGCATGGGATCTTCTAATATAAATATTTCCTCCAATTTTAAAGGGCTTGACGGCCTATTTCCCAAGGATATGGAAATAAACATCTACCGAATCGTCCAGGAGGGGCTGACAAATATCATTAAACATTCCAAGGCGAAAAAGGTTAGTGTGGAGGCTAAACAGGAAGGAAAATCCGTAATCATTAAGATTTCCGACAACGGAAAAGGGTTTAATATGGATGAAAAACTTCATGGCAAGGGCGGCGGATTTGGTCTTCAAGGGATTTCCGAAAGGGCAAAGATGTTGGGCGGGACCTTAACTATTGACTCTGCTCCCGGAAAAGGGACTACCCTTGAAATAAAGGTTCATAGCGAGGCATGGCAGAAACCAAAAGAGAAATAAAATCCAAAATAATAAATGTTTTGCTCTTGTCTTATTCTTTTCTTCCTGCCTTTCCTGCTTTCCTAAGCGTTTCAGGTTTAAAAGTAAAGCTTAAAAACTTTTTCCCCTTAGGAATACAGGAATGACAGGAAATTAAAACCTTCAAGAGCAATTCCCGTTGGCCCGAATTTATAACTCTCGGTTTTTACGCCCATCTATTGAAAAAATGATTAGTATTACCTATTTACTTTTTTTAAAAATGCTTTACTCTGAAAGGGCACTTCCAAAAATCACTTTTTTAAAGAAAACTACCACTAATTTTGGAAAAAACGTCCAAGATCCGCCCGAAGAAGAATAAACCAAAAGACTTGGATTCCCCCTTTGTTAAGCTAATCTTTACTCACATCTTTGAAACTTAGCGAAGCGGCAATGTTTTTTCAGTCCCCTCCTTTTGAAGGAGGGGATACAGGGGAGGTGATTTAAAAGAAAAAATACAATAAAAGCAATGAATTAGTATTACAGTAGAGCTTTTAAAAAACAAAGAGAGGAAATGGATTTTTTAAAACCTCCCCCAGCCCCCTCCTTCGTGAGGAGGGGAAAATTAAAAACATAAACCTTTGTTTTTCTTGGATCTTATCAACTTATGAGTAAATATTAGTTTTGTTAAGGGGGCTAGGGGGTAGTAAAGAGAGTTTTTGGAAGTGCCCTAAAAAATTCCCTCAGACGAACCAAATAAATACCGCTTGTCTTTTACAGAGAAATTAGCGTCAAAATTAAGAAATTAGAACCTATGGAGGTTCTTTATTTTTTTCCACACTCAAAAAAAGGAGAATGAAGATGCGAAGGAATGCATTATTTTGTCTGATGGTATTGGGATTTGTTGTTTCAACTACTCTTAGTTTTAACCCACGGGTATGCCTGGGATTTGACCTGGGGGGAGGCGACGGAAAAAAAATGGTCAAGGATCTCTTCGGCATCAGTACGCCCAAGAAGCAAAATAGCCTGAACGGAACCTACAAAGTTGATAAGCGGTCTTATACGGAAGCGCGTATGAAAATCAAGCAGGTACAGGTTACGGATGATGAGACCATATTGCGATTCAGGCTTGTTAATTCCACCAAGAAGAAGTATGGGATGGGCATATATCCTGCGGGCAACAAGGGCGCGTATTTTATAGTTTCGACAGATGGGAAAAAGAAATTTCGTCTCATCGATTCTCAAGGAATCAACATCCTTCCAGGAAAGTATATGTATGTCCCCGTTGGTAAATCCAAAGAATTCACCATATCATTTGAAAGAATCGATGATTCCATGACGCGGTTTCACCTGATGGAAGGCAACCTCAAAAAAAACGCATGGCACTTTATGAACATCAACCTGGGCAAACCAAGGCCCGGGGATGACGATATCAGCACATGGGGACAAATAATTGACCAAGTCCTGAAAGACGCTAAGTAGGTGCCTGGGGCCACTTCATGCCCCTCAGCTAAAGCCTCACAAAAGATATTTTAGATTCTTGCGCAGTATTTCTGAGAATCCATCTCTCACAATCTAAAAATCTTTTGAAATCAAAAGCAAACAAAATATTATCGCGCGGAGGCGCAGAGGCGCAGGGAAAAAATAAAAACAAAAAATAGAATTCAAGCCTCCACTATTCTCTTCTGTGGGCGGATCTTGGTCGCTTTTTACCAAAATTATTCTTTTGACTTTCTCTGCGTCCCTGCGCCTCTGCGCGAGTAAAGTTTTTGTTCTTGTTTTGCGCCTTTGTGACTTCGGGCTTAAAATTTCAAATATCTTTGGCTAGATTTAAGATTTGTGGTAGGTTTTTTTTAATTTTCTCATTGTGAGAGACGGATTCTCAGAATGGCCATCTAACTAAAAAAAACTTTTTGCTGACTACCGAGTTCGAAAAGGGGAGCTTGGGAACGAGTAGATTAGGGTACAGCGGGTATCCCCTCTCGTTCCCTGGCTCCGCCTCCCTGGCGTTAGGTTAAGGAGTGCAGGAATTACAGGAGGTCAAAACCTTAAATAAAAGGTTGTCATGAACCCTTCAATCCTTTGCGGATTCCTGGTTTTAACCCTGAACCCTGGACCTTCTCTGATCTTAATATAAGAATACCGTATGGAAACAAAAAAGAAATCAAGAATACTGGTGGCGGATGACCACAATATATTCCGGGAGGGACTGGTTACCCGGATTCATAGCCACGAATTTTTTGAAGTCATCGCCGAAACGGGCGATGGGGTGGAGGCCTTTGATCTTATTACGAAGCTAAAACCGGACATAGCAGTTCTGGATATAAGCATGCCTGGCATGAGCGGCCTTGAAGTGGCGAAAAAATGCGTGGAACAAGGAGTGACCACAAATTTTATTGTACTAACCATGTACAAGGAAGAGCAGTTCTTCAATAAGGCAATGGATATAGGGATAAAGGGCTATCTCTTAAAGGAAAATACTTTCGAGGATTTAATGGACTGCCTGAAGGCTGTATCGAAAGGAAGAGCGTACGTCAGTCCTTTACTTACCAAGCACATGGCCAATAGAAAACGTAAGGTGGACCTTTTAAGAGAAAATACACCCTCTTTAAGGGACTTAACTCCCACGGAAAGGAAAGTCCTGACATTAATTGGAGAATATAAAACAAGCAAGGAAATTGCTGATAAATTATTCATAAGCGATAAAACCGTGAATAATCACCGGGCAAATATTTGCGCAAAATTCGAGCTGAAAGGGAAGAATAAACTCCTTCATTTTGCCATTGAGTATAAACCGGTATTGCAATCCGGGGAGTATGAAGACCATTTTTAATGATTTAGAAGAGTGATTAAAGAAGCAAGGACGTCAAAATTTAACGCAGAGGCGCAGAGGCGCAGAGGACGCAGAGAAATGCAGAGGAAAGATAAAAACTAGCCAAATATATTTGATTTATTTTAGGCTTTCGCTACGCCCTCTGCCCCTCTGCGTTAAAAAAATAGTTCCATTCGGAAATCCCCTACCATAAAATTCACTCTCGAACTCCCATCACCACCCCCTCTATTCAAGTCAGCAACATGAACATTTCATGAAATATTTCACCCCCGTTTTTACGCCCACCTGTATTGCAAAAAATGATTAGTACTACCTATTTACATTTTTCAAAAATGCTTTAACATTGAAAATCAAAAATTTCCCCTAATATTAACCATGAGAAAAATAGACAAGAAAGGAGCATAAAGTAAAAAGGTAGGAGCTTCTGGCTTTATCAACTTTGAACCTTAAACCGTGAACCTTTTTTAATCATTGAGGAGTTAACATGAAAACAATAGCTTTGACAGTATTTTTGTTTCTTTTTGTTGCGATCCCAAAATCCTATGCCGATGGCAGCCTGATAATGAGCGTTTATAGTGAATATAAAAGCATTTTATACGCAGATAAAGGCGGCGTGAGTGACGCCGGTGGTTTTGAGTATTTAACTGAAGGTGGTGAAGCGCCAAAACAATCCGAATTGTGGATAGAGTTTTATGGTGGGTTTATGAACCCGGAGACTGAGACCTGCATTCATTTCGAGCCAGGTAAATCAAAGCCAACCCTAAAAGAATGCGACCGCTATTCTAAAACTCTGGCAAAGGCTATAGGCGATACGGAGAAAAAATTTGCTATCGGGGTTGGAGATCGTTGTCTTTGGGCAAACATTGAAAGCGGAATTGGTATTGGAACGTGCGGTAAAGAAGACATGGAGGAGGACTACCTGTGGCGAATGCCGTGAGCGCAAGAAGGTACAAACGCTAATTCATACTAATTCACTATAAGGAGTCTTTATAATGCTAAGAAATTATCTCAAGTTGTTTTTTACCATGATTGTTATAGCAGCTCTGGCAGGCTGCACAGCCCACAAAACCGCTCTTGGTCCCTACAGTAAAATGGGCAAAGGCCAACATTCGCAAAAAGCTGATAATTTTTTGATTATTCTAGATCGTTCCAATTCGATGACGGAACCGTATATACCCATGTTTACCAAGTTTAGTAGCGCTAAAAAAATTGTACGTGGAATCAACGAAACCATTCCTGATATTCCACTTAAAGGAGGGCTTAGAACTTTTGGCACCTTCACCGGCACGGACGCGAATAAAACCCACCTCGTTTACGGAATTACTAAATATTCCAAAAGCGGATTCGGCTCCGCCCTGGATTCCGTTGGACCGGGGATGGGGTATTCTCCCATTGCCCTTGCCATTAACGCCGGGGCTTCCGATCTGAAAAAAACGAATGGCCCTATTGCCGTAATTATTGTTAGCGATGGCATGGAAACCGATGGATCAGCGATTGCCGCTGCAAAAAACCTGAAAAGCAAATACTCTGAAGGGCTTTGCATTTATACCATTCAGATAGGTAAAGATAAGTCCGGCAAGAGAATTATGAAGGAGATCGCTAAGGCGGGTGGCTGTGGCTATGCAAGAAACTCCAATGACTTAATCACCGCCGGCCAAATGTCAAAATTTGTAAAAGATGTATTTTTGGGTGATATGCGTGACAGTGATGGAGATGGCGTTTTTGATCATTTGGACAAGTGTCCGGGAACTCCCAAAGGAGTGACAGTGAATTCTGACGGCTGCCCACTTGATAGCGATGGTGATGGAGTGTACGACTATCTCGATAAATGCCCGGGAACTCCTGAAGGGGTGAAAGTAAATTCTGACGGCTGCCCGCTTGATAGCGATGGTGATGGGGTATACGACTACCTCGATAAATGCCCGGGAACTTTAAAAGGGGCGAAGGTTAATTCTTCC